>NZ_JBHXTO010000051.1:0-35134 GCF_042677425.1 Streptomyces sp. NPDC127119
GGTTCTTGTTCAGGTTGTGGCGGGCAGCGTGCGCCCGGGGGGGGGGTGCCCTCATGTATTGCGCTGTTCCCCGGGCCCCTTCAGGGGCGCGGGGAACTGCGCAATCTTTTGTCTTTGAGGGGCGCGGGGAACTGCGCGGCCCACCCCCACCGGGGTGCAGATCCGATCAAGCCGTTGCGGCCGCGTTCGCCTTCTTTTCGGTCAAGTGAGCCTGCGGGTCCGCCAGTTTGGACGCGTTGGCCGGGTCCCGGAGCATGCGGCGGACCGCCGGCGCCGGCATCCGGACCACCACCGGCCGCGGGAGCGTGAACTCCCGTACGCCGACCGACCGCCGCCCACCGGGCCCGCGTTCCGAGACCCGTGCCACCACCCGCACGTCGAGCGTGAACTGCACCAGCACCGACTCGGACTTCGGCTTGTGCAGAGGCATCGACCCGGCCGCGTTCGCATGCGTGTCGGTCGCGCTGCCGGCCCCGTCGACGTTGCCGAGCAGCTGGTTCATCCGGAACTCCGTGGCGTTCAGCACCCCCGCCCCGACGATCCCCCGCGCGGACTTCGCATGCTCGGCCGACTGCTGGCTGTCCACCCCGGTGGGCCGCGGCGCGTCCAGTCCGCTCTGCGCCACGGTCTCGAACGTCATCTTGTCGCCGACCCCCAGCACCCGCCCGCCGCGCAGCCGCGCATGCAGCGAGGTACGCAGGTCCTGGCCCCGCAGCCCGCTCGCGTGCACGGGCGGCAGGTCCACCCCCGCGGAGGTCAGCAGCGGCAGCGCCGAGATGAGCCATTCCGTGGACACCGCCTCGCGCTGGACGTGGGCGGCGGCGTCGCCCTGCTTGCCGTACCGCTTGCTGCCGCCCGCCTCCCGTACCGTGTCGTCGATCAGTTTGCGGATGTCCGGCGCGCCCTGGAAGCCGTTGACCTGCGCCTCCATCGGCAGGGCCACCCCGCCGTCGTGCCAGGGCCCCATCCGGTCGGCTCGGGCGTCCTCACGGCCGGGCGGAGCCGGCCGCCCCGCACCCTGCTGCCCCTGCTGCCCTTGCTGCTGATCCTGCTGATCCTGCCGGACCGGCTGCAGCCGGTTCAGGGCCGTGAGGTCGTTCTGCAGGATGCGGTGGGTCAGCTGCTGGCCGCTCAGCTGCGCCAGCCCCAACCGGCCCTTGGAGGAGTGCAGTTCGAGCGACGCCGTGATCGGGACGTTCATGCGCACCGAGCGCGCCGAGGCCTCGGCGACGGTCTTGATCCCCAGCTGGGCACGGCCGACGGACGCGGTCTTCTTCGCGTCGCTGTGGCCGAGGCCGAGCCCCGCCGCGCCGCCGACGTTCTTCAGCTGGCCGCCGCCGTTCTCGGGCTTCGCGGCCCCGGCGAAGACGGCCTCGACCCCGCGCGCGTCCGCCTTCTCCCGGCCGTTCGCCCGCTGCGCCGAGGCCGAGGTGATGTACTCCATGTCCCCGGGGCCCTGGTCCAGCGTCTCGGCCTGGGTGCCCGGCCCGTTGCGGCTGACCTTGAACACCGCCCAGTACGGCGTCCTGCGCCCGTCCAGCAGTTCCACGGTGACGCCGCCGTCCATGGCGCCGGAGAGCAGCCCGGCGGCCCCGTCCTTGTCGAGGATCCGCAGCAACCGCTGCACGTTGTCGTTGCGGTCCTTGAGCTGCTGCCTGGGCAGCAGGTTCTCGGCCAGGCTCTTGTCCCGGCGGCCGAGGCTGCCGCGGAGCTGTTCCAGGAGGGGGACGAAGTCGGGCAGGTTCTCGATGGCGCCGAAGCCGAGGGGGAGGTCCCGGGACAGTTGGGGCTGCGGGGCCGGGGCGCCGCTCTCCCGGCCGCCCTGCTCGTCCCGCCCGTCACCGGCAGCCACCTTCCCCGCGGCCTTCCCGGCGGCCTTGTCCGCCCCCTTCTCCTGCGCCTTCTCCTGAGTCTTCGCCTTCGCCGCCGATTTCTCCGGTGCCTCCTCCGCCGTCCTCTCGCCCGGTACGCGCAGCTTCGACGCCCTCAGCTGGTCCGCGGTGAGCCACACGGCCGCCGCCCCCGGCAGGGTCCGCTCGGACTTCGACACGTACGGGCCGCCGCCGGTGACCCCGACCTCGGCGACCATCCGGACCACCAGATCGCAGTGGACCAGATAGAGGGGCTGGGTGCGTGAGGTGTGGGCGTTGCGCTCGACCGTGCCGGCCAGCGTCGACGCCGTGGACGAGCCCTCGCTGAGGGTGCGGCCCGCCGAGACGCCCTCACCGGCCCGCCATTCGGTGCCGTTCTGCATGCCCACGGCTCCGGCCTGCACCGATGTGCTCGTACTCTCGGACTCCTGCCCGGTGGCCTGGTGGCCGCCGAGGACGAAGCTCTCCGTGCCGGGCCCCGTGGCCCGGTGCACGACCTTCGGGTTGGCCAGCGCGAACCGCGTCCCCACCGCGCCGGTGAGCCCGGCGGTCCGGCGCGGGTAACGCAGGTTCTTCACGACCCAGCCGGAGGACACGGCCTGCCGCAGTGCCGCGGTGACGGCCTGCGGACTGAACCGCTCCTCGATGGCGAGCCGCGGCGCCAGACCCTCGGTGGCCAGGGCCTTGTCCTCGCGCAGTGTCCTGTTGCGGGCGGCGGCCCCGGCCAGCAGCTCGAACGCGAGGTCCCGGACGGGCTGCCCGTCGCCGAGGGTCTCCACCAGCGTCCAGTCCCGTACCCGCCGCGAGGCCATCGCCCGCGGTTCCATGCCCGCGAGGTCGCCGATGCCCTCGGCGGCGAAGGTCCGCCGCGGCGGCCCGTGCCCGGCCGTCCGGGCCGCGACGGAGGCGTCCAGCTTCTGCTTCTCGTCGGTGTCCATGGTGAACCCGGCCGGGGTGAGCAGGCGTACGTCCTGGTCCTCCAGCTCCACCGAGCCGATGTGCCTCGCCTCGGGCACGTCCCGGCCCGGCAGGCCCGGCGTCAGCGTGCGCTTGGCCTTGCGCTCGCGGGTCGTCATGGTGACGTCCACGTCGAGGTGCAGGGAACCGTCGAAGGCGGCGGCGTCCTCGGAGCCGTTGGTCAGGATGTCCGAGCGGGTCGTCGGGCCGCCCTGGCCGCGCCGCGCGCCGGTCTTCGTCCGGTCGGCCCGCACGGAGGCGTTCAGCGCGGAGGGGATGATCCGGAACTGGCCGAGCACCATGCCGCCCACCGACCGCGAACTGGCGCGCCCGCTCTGGACGTTGCTGGTGACACCGGCGTGGCTGCGGACGAGCCAGTCCTTGACGTCACCGGCGTACGTGGTGTTGTCGAGCCTGCCGGTGACCTTGATCTGCACGTCGTGCGCGTGCATCCGGGACTTGCGCCGCATCCGTACGCGGATACCGCTGGAGAGCAACTGGTCCTTGTTGACGGCCAGGTTGGTGTCCGACAGGACGGTCAGCAGCTCGCGGTAGTTGCCCCGCTGCGCCTCGGCCTCCTCCGGGCTCGTCTTCCCGGGCTCCCGTCCGGCGCCGAAGGCCGGCAGATACCCGGCCAGTTGCGGGTCGGTGGCGAACAGCCGCCGGACGCCCGAGAGCAGCGGGCCGGTGTCCAGCCGGCTGATCGCGACGCTCGATCCCATGGCCCCGAAGGGCAGATGGCGCTCGACGTCCGGTGCGGCCTCCTCGGACTCGGAGGCCGTGTCGGAGGCCCGCGCCTTGCCCTTGCCCTTTCCCAGGCCGGGGTCGGACTCGGAGCCCGTTCCCTTGGCGGGGGTGGCCTTCGGCTTCTTGACCATCTCGTCCGCGACGACGCCCGGCGGCAGCGGCAGACCGAGCACCTGGGCCTCGTCGGCCCGCAGGCTCAGCCACACGTTCATCGAGTGGGTCGCCGTCCGGTCGCCCATCCGGGCCCTCATCGCGGGCGAGAGCGGTCCGGTGCCCTCGACGGTGAGCACCACCGTGCCCTGGTAGAGCACCTTGTCGCCGCGGACCTCGGCGCCCTGGCGGCTGGAGACGGTCTGCTCGGACACGGTGAAGCGGGCGCTCTTCGCCCCGAAGGTCGGCATGGCCGTGGCGCGGACCGCCGCGGCGTTCGCCAGCACCCCGACCCCGATGGCGGGGCCCACACCGAACGTGCCGCCGCGTCCCTTGCCCGCGGTGTCCGTCACCGAGTGCTGCGCCTGCTGATGCGTACGCAGCTGCGTCTTGCCGATCTTCCAGGCGGGCGTCATCGAACCGATCGCGGCCCGCATCCGGTACGTACCCACCGCGCTGCCGTCCTTGGCGGTCAGATCCTCGCCGACGACCTCCTGGCGCAGCAGCCGGGGCATGTCCTCCAGGACGGTGGTGGTGGAGGTGGCGTCGTACAGCCGGGCGCGGCCGGGGGCGCCCGGCGAGGTCAGCGAGGGGTGCAGCACGGAACGGACCTTGTCGAACAGGCCGTTGCCGCCCTCGTGCGGGGCCGCGGTGTCGGTGACCGCGACCGGGGCCAGGCTGTCGGCCCGCGCGACCTTCCGTGCGGTGCGCGCGGACAGCCGTGCCGCCCGCGGTGGGGTACCGCCGGACGCGCCCGCGGCCGTGGAGGCGGGGACCAGGTGCTCGGTGGGGACGCGCAGGGTGAGCGTGCCCGTGCCGCTGAACGACTTCACCTCGGCGGTGTCCTGCTTCTTGATCCGTACGCCGTACCGGACCTGGCGGAGCAGTTCGACGGAGCCCTTGTCGCTGCGCAGGACGCGCGGTTCGGCCACGCTCTTCTGGGTGCGGGACTCCCGCGCGGACTGGAACGGCTGGGCGTTCGCCGTGACCGCGCCGCCGAGCCAGACGCCGGGCACGACCGGCGCGAGGCCGAAGGCCGTCAGACCGGCGCCGCGGCTCGCGGAGTTGCCCGCGGTGCGGCCCACCGTGGCCTGGGTGTTGTGCTGGACGTCCACCTTGGTGGCCGCGCCCTCGGCCTCCCGGGCCAGCGCGGCCCGCGCCGCCGCCCGGTCACCGGCCCGGCCGGCCGTCTTCGCGCGCGCCTTGAGGACCTCCGCGGAGACGAAGGTCTCGGGCCGGTCCTCGGGGGCGGGGGAGATGGTGACGGTGACGTCGTACCAGTCCTTGCCGTTCGGGCCCGCCACGGAGAAGGCGCGGCCCTGGCCGTAGAAGGTCTCCGGCCGGCCGGCCAGTTCCTCCTTGATCTCGGCGACGGTCCCGTCGGAGTGCCCGAGGGCGGTGGCCAGCGCGGTGCCCACGATCTCGTGGCCGGTCGGCTGCCGGGCGGTGGACAGCCCGGCCGCGGTCAGGTCCCGCAGATACGGCGGCAGGCCGAGCGGCTCCGGTTCGGGGGCGCTCTCCTCGCCCTCCGCGATGCTGGGCAGCACGGACCGCAGCCGGGTGGCGGGGGCGTGTTCGGGCAGTTCCTCGATGGACGACAGCCCGGCGGATCCGGGTGCCGGCGCGGTGCGCGAGGGGCCCGCGACGGTCCGCCCGGCCTCGCCGGGCGGGGTGCCGAGCAGCCGGGCCCGGTGCGGGTTCCTGCCGTGGAGTGCCCTGGACGCCGCCGCGTTCCCCGCGCTCTGCTGCAGCGCGAGCAGCGCGCGCGGTTCCGGGCCGCCGGGTACGGAGGACTTCGTCACCGTCCCGGGCGCCTTGCCCTGGTCGTTCGACGCCTGCCGCTGTCGGCGCACAGTGAGCCGTCCCCACCACGGGGGCACCCCCGCACGTCTGCCGTTCCGGATCCGTCCGAGAGGCAGCGTAACCACTGTGATGGGTGAGAAAGGGCAGGTCACATGGGGTGTCAGCTGATCGAGGTCCGCGGCTCACCGAGGGGTCGGCCGTAGTTCACCGGGGCGTCACACGAGCCCCAGTGCGCCTACCAGTTGCCCTCTCCGGGGACCAGCCGGCCCGCCTTGCGGTACTCGCGCTCGGCGCCCTCGCGCAGGTCCGCCGTCGTGACCGGGGCGCCGCGTCCGGCGGCGGCGTAGGCGGCGGTGACGACCGCGCTGCGGATCGAGCCGCCCGCCAGCTCGAAGGCCTCGGCGACCGCCGACGGGTCGGTGCCCTCCTCGCACGGCACCGCGGCGAGGCTGTGCCGCCACAGGGCGAGGCGCTGACCGGGGTCGGGGAACGGGAAGTCGATCACCAGGTCGAGGCGGCGGGTGAACGCCTCGTCGATGTTGGCGCGCAGGTTGGTGGTGAGCAGGGCGATGCCGTCGAAGGACTCCAGGCGCTGGAGCAGGTAGGCGCTCTCCATGTTGGCGTACTTGTCGTGGGAGTCCTTGACCTCGGAGCGCTTGCCGAAGACCGCGTCCGCCTCGTCGAAGAGCAGCACCGCGTCCGTGCGGTCGGCCTCGGTGAAGATCCGCTCCAGGTTCTTCTCGGTCTCGCCCACGAACTTGTCGACGATCGAGGAGAGCTGCACCACGTACAGGTCCAGGCCCAGTTCGGCGGCGACGACCTCGGCCGACAGGGTCTTGCCGGTGCCGGAGTCGCCCGCGAAGAGGCCGAGGACACCGCGGCCCCGGCCGCCGCCGGCGCTGAGCCGCCAGTCGCCGAGGACCTGGTCGCGGTGGCGGGCGCGCAGGGCCAGTTCGTGCAGCTGCACGAGGGGCTTGTCGGGCAGGACGAGGTCCTCCCAGCCCACGTCGGGCCTGATCCGCCGGGCATGCTGCTCGAGCCCGGAGGCGGACTGCTGCCGTGCGGCGAGCCGTAGATGCGCGGCGGTGACCGGGGTGCCGTCGAAGACGGCGAGGGTCTGGGCGGCCTGCGCGGCCCGCAGGATGCGGTCGCCGCCGAGCCGGTAGGGGGCCACCGTGGCGGCGAGGTCGAAGCCGGGCTCGTGCCGCAGGGCGGCCGACCAGACGTCCACGGCGCCGGCCCGCTGCCGGGGCGCGTCGAGGACCAGCGGGTCGTGCTCGCTCCACTGCGGGTCGTACGGCCGCGACCCGGTGAGCAGCACGGGCACCCCGGAGTGTGCCAGCGCCCGCACCAGCGAGCCGGGTTTCTCCGGCAGGGCGGACGCGACGACGGCGGCGTCGCGCAGCCGCGCCTCACGCAGGAGTTCGGGTACGCGGTCCTCGGGGCCCGTGAAGTGCAGGGCCTCGTACCCGGCGGTCCGCAGGGCTGCGGCGGCGCCGGCGAGCCCGTCGCCCTCGCGGTGTTCGCGCAGGTAGACGGTGAGGGGCGCGGTGCTGAGCCGGGCGGCCAGTTTGGCGGTGAACCCGTCGTCCTGGGAGGGCGCCGCGGTCGCCAGCGGGTGGACGTGGCCGACGAGCGCGGGGTCGAGGGTGTCGTCGCCGAGCAGGTGCGCGATGAGCCGGTCGGGTACGCGCAACGCCCGGCTGAGGAAGGGGCGTTCGGGATCCTCGACGCTCAGCAGGCCGAGCGCGGTCAGGGGCGCCGAGGGATGGAAACGCGCTCGTGCCCAGGCGAAGTACACGGGCAGCCCGCACAGGTCGAGGGCGAGCCCGGTGGTGGCCCGGCGCCTGCTGACGTCGTCGTTGAGGTACCCGTACAGCGACTCGAAGGAGCGCTCCAGGTCGGGGGCGAGGGCGATCAGCAGGATGCGCAGGTCCAGCTCGGTGAGCCCGAGCCGCACCGCGAGCTGTTCCAGCCGGTCGGCCCCGCCGCCCTCGTACGCCGGCCCGTCCCCGTCTGCGTCCCTGTCTGCGTCCGCGTCGCGGTCGCCCGGCTCGTCCTCGAAGGCGGAGGGGTACGAGGGCGTCGTGGGCCCCAGCAGGTGCCGTACGGCCTCGTCGGAGAGGTACAGGCCGCGCAGCGGATCGCCCGCCGTGGGATCCTGGGCGGTGCGCTCGTCGACCAACTCGCTCACGCGGTCGCGCAGTCGGGCCAGCCGGAACAGGAGCGTGTCGGACGTGAGCGGGGCGTGTGCGGTCACTTCTGCGGTTCTCCGGTGGTGTCGTGCCGGCCGGAGCCGTCGTGCTGGCCTGTGTCCGCGCGTGTCCCGCTGCCCAGGGGCGAGGACTTGAGGTGCCGTGGCCGGTGCCGGCGCTCCTCCGAACCCTCCAGCGAGCCGTCGATGCCGCGTATGCGCACGCCCGCGCCCTCCGTGACCGGGGGACCGGCGTCGTACTCGGGGTAGGCCGGGAAGGGCGCGGTGACGACGAGGTCCAGGGACGGCTTCAGCTCGCCGCCCATCGCGGACCAGATCTCGGCCAGCGACCGGGACTCGGTGTGCAGCCCGGCCACCGTGAGCGGGATCGACATGCCCAGCGCGCCGAGCGGGCCCGGCAGTTCGCTCGCGGGCATCAGCTCGTGGGGCAGCAGGGTCGCCAACGCCGCGGAGAGCAGCCGGTGTTCGTCCAGCGGCTGCTTCGTCCACGCGGTGACCAGGTACGACAGCCGGAACCAGCGGGGCGGCTGACGGCGGCGCACGACGATGTCGCGGTCGTCGCGCACGGCGGTGTGGCCGCGCTGGCGCCGGGAGACGTCCTCGCGGATGTCGTACAAGTACGTGTTGATGGTCGGCGCGTTGCGCCGGGCCGCCCAGTCGCGGGTCGGGGCCTCGAAGGAGACGTCGATGCCGGACCCGGCCAGCGCACCGCCCCCGAGCAGCCGCTTGAGGACCTCGTCCACCTCGTGGATCACCGTCGCGCTCCCGCCCTGCCGTGCCGTGCCCTGCCGTACCGCCACCGATGCCGGCGCGGCTGTTCCGCGGCGACACCGCAACCGCTGTCGTGGACCGCTGTTGTCACCGATTGACCGCTGTCGTGACCGACGACCGCTGTCGTAACCGATCGTGCCTCCGAAGGCTCCGTCTCCGCAGGCACGGCGGGGACGACAGGCGGGCACAGAGTGCTGCCCCCATGTCCGTCCACGGCTGCCCGTTCGATCAGATGTAGCCTTCGCGGAGGGCATGTGCCACCGCATGCGCCCGGTTGCGCAGATGCAGCCGGGTGGTGAGCCCGTGCATCACGTTCTTGACGGTCCGTTCGGAGTAGGACAGCTTGCTGGCGATCTCCCCGGTGTCGAGCCCCTCGGCGACGAGCCTCAGCACGTCCACCTCACGCGGTGCGAGCCCCGAGGAAGGGGCCCCGGGATGGCTGCTCGCCGTGCGGTGCAGCGAACCCACCTGGCTGATCAGCCGGCCGAGCAGGTCGGCGGGCAGATCGCCGTCGCCCCGGGAGGCCGCGACGACCGCCTGCACCAGCCGGTGCGCGGTGGCCTCGTGGCGCCACACGATGGCGCCGACCCCGCACTCGATGACATCGAGCAGCTCGGTCTCGCGGATCATGCTCACCACGAGGACGGCACGGGCACCCTCGCTGCGCACCAGTCTGCGCAGCCGGGACAGCGCGGCCTCGTCCAGCGTCTCGCTGATCAACAGGGCGACGGTGTCAGGGCCGGTCTCGGTCTCCTCGCGGAGGTCGATCACCGGGTGCTGCCGCAGTTGGCTGAGCGCTCCCTCCCGGGTGATCGGGTCCGAGGCGTGTACCGCCACCGGTATTCGGGACTCGGGCTCTGCCGTGCCCGGAGCCGCGGTCCCAAATGAGCTGCGCAACGGACTCCCCTATGTTCACGAGCCCGTCACCTCTGTGGCGTCCGTGACGGGCGTGCGGTCTTCACACTTCTGGGGGCCGTGTGTCCGGCGCAATCGTGGAGCACCACGAGACACACCACGAGATCGGAAACCGAATCGGAAACGACGTTGCATAAATGACAGTGGGTCATCTCAGGCAACGGGAACCGCCCGTTCCGCCGTCCCACTCAGTGGGCCGCACCACGGCCGCGAGGGAGGCAGGGATGTACGTACCACTGCTTGAGCGTCGTCAAACCCTGGAACTGGTGGCCGCCGAGGCCGCGCGCGCCCGCGCCGGGACCGGCCGTCTGGTGCTGCTGCGGGGTGCCACCGGTACGGGCCGTTCCGCGCTCCTCGAAGCCGCCGCCGAACAGGCGGAGTCGGCCGGGATGCGGGTGCTGCGGGCCCGCTGCTCACCCGACGACACGGCTCTTCCCTTCTCGGCCGTACGTCAACTGCTGGGCCCGAACGCGGAGTTCGCCGAGGCCCGCGAGGTGCCGGACGAACGGGCCCGGGGGGCCTGGCTGTGGCGGCTGCTGCGGTCGTTCACGACCGGGCCGCCGCTCCTGGTGACCGTGGACGACGTCCACCTCGCGGACGACGCCTCGCGGCGCTGGCTCGTCGACGCGGCCCGACGGGTCGACCGTTTACCGGTGTTGCTCGTGGCGACCGAGCGCAGCCAGTACGACATCGACGCACCGTCGGCGGGCCTCGCCCACACGCTCTCCCCCGCCCTGGTGCGCACGCTCACTCTGTCTCCGCTCGGGGTCGACTCCACGACCCAACTGGTCCGTTCGGACTTCGGCACGGTCCCGCGGTCGTGGGTGGAGGACTGCGTACGGGCGGGCGCGGGCAGCCCGCTGCTGCTGCGCGCCCTGCTGGACGACCTGCGCGGCACTCTTCCGGCCACGGTGCCGAAGGCGAGCGCCGCGCTGTACCCGGGCGCGTACCAGGCCGCGGTCTCCTGGTGGCTGGACAGCGCGGGCCCCGCCACGACGGAGGTGGCCCGAACCCTGGCCACCCTGGACACCGCGTTGCCGGGCCGACCTCCTCGGACGCGGTTCGACACACCGAACGGCGGGACGGCCGACGCCGGTTCCCCGGACGGGGCACGGGGGCACGGGGGCGATGCCTCGGCTGGTGTTTCTGTTCCCGCCGACGCGGATTCCGGTGCCGGAGGCGCAGGGGCGGACGCGCCCGCCGCGAGCCGGTCCGGCACCGGTGCGGGCTTCCCGGAAGCGGGCGACTCCGCCCACGGAGACCCGTCGGAGGACGGCCGGGCCCGGCCTTCGGAGGCGGCCCGACCCTCCGTCAACGGCTCCCTCGTCAACGGCTCTTCCCACGAGGGGCCTCGCGCTGACGGCTCCTCGAGCGCCGCCCCCTCGGAGAGCGACGAGGCCCCGGACGCCACGGCTCTCGGCGACCCGGTCCCGGGCGCGGCAGCTGCCGGCGCTCCGCCCGCAGGCACCCCAACCCCAGGCGACCCCGCCCCAGGCACCCCCGTGCCCGGCGACCCGCCCCCGGACGACGCCGCCACGCACGAGCTCGCCGAACTGCTCGGGGAAGTCACCGACGCCGACCCCGCCCGGGTCGTGGGGTGGCTGACCGCCATGACGCGACTGGGGGTGCTGCGGGTCGGGGACGACGGGCGGCCCCGCTATGCCCATCCCCTGTTGCGGGACGCGGTGCTGAGCGGCTGGCCCGCGGCCCGGCGCCGCGCCGCGCACCGCAGGGCCGCCGAGGTCATGCTGCGGCGCGGCGAGCGCGCCGAGATCGTGGCGGGCCAGTTGCTGCGGGCCGACGCCGTCGGCGAGCCCTGGGTCACCGGCGTCCTGCTGGACGCCTCCGCCGTCGCCGTCCACGACGGCCGCACCGCCGACGCCCTCCCCTACCTGCGCCGCGCCCTGGACGAACCCCTCCCCGACGACCACCGGCAGCGGCTCCTCACCGAACTCGGCTCCCTGGAGTACGCCACCGTCCGTGCCTCGGCCGGCATACCCCGTCTCGCCGAAGCGGTACGCCTGCCCGGCGTCCCGCAGGACCGGGTGCGCGCGGCCGTCGCCCTGGGCACGGCACTGGCCGGCCGGGGCGAGGCACGCGCCGCCGTCGACGTCCTGCGGTCACTGGACTCCCAGCTCACGGGCCACCCCGACCTGGCCCGCACCGTGCAGATCGCCTCCGCGCTGCTCTCCGACCAGGACCACGAGATCAGGCAGGAGGTCTACCGCTGGCTGCGGGAGAGCGCCGGCCGCTCACCGCGCCTGGTCGGCACCGCGGGCCAGGCCCTGCTCGTACGGTACGAGGCCACGGCGGGCCTGCTCCCGGCGGACGCCGCCATGAAACGCGTACGAGCCCTCCTCGCGGAGCCCGTCGAACCGCTCGCGGAGCCCTTCCTGCTGGGAACGGCCGCCGCCGTCGCCCAGTGGGCCGACGAACTCGAAGAGGCCGAACGGCTCGTCGGACGCGGTCTGGCCCGGCAGCGCCCGTCGCTGCTGCACCCGATGCACCGCGCCCTGCTGAACGTCCGCGCCGACATCGCCGCCGCCCGCGGCGACTACGCGCGCCTGCTCTCCGGCCCCGAGGCCCGCCCGTCGCCCGGCTCCCGGCTGGGCCCCGGCAACGGCCAGGCCCACGCCGTGGTCGCGCTCGTCGAGACCGGCCGGGTGGTGGAGGCCCGCCGCCTCGCGGGCGGCTTCGACCTGCGGGAGGCGAAGGACTCCTGGGAGGTGAACCGGTTCCTGTACGCCCGGGGAGTGCTGCGGGCCGCCGGCGGAGACCCGGCGGGCGCCCTCGACGACTTCCTCGAATGCGGACGCCGCCAGTCGGCGCGCGACGTGGTGAGCCCGGTCGTCACCCCCTGGCGGACCGCCTCGGCGGAGTGCCGGCTGGAGCTCGGCCGCCCCCGGGAGGCGCTGGAACTGGCCGAGGAGGAACTGCGCCTGGCCCAGGTGTGGAACACCCCGCGGCCGGTGGGCCGCGCCCTGCGGGTCCTCGGCATGGCGACCGGCGGCCGGCGCGGCCTGGAACTCGCCGACCGGTCCGTACGCGTACTGAGGGACGCCTCCGCGGACGTCCCGCTCGACACGGAACTGATCCCCGCGCTGATCGCACAGGGCCGCCAGCTCACCGCCGCCGGGGACCGGGCCCGCGCCCGCGACTGCCTGCGGGAGGCGGCCGAACGCGCCGAACGGCTGGGCGCCGTACGGCTGCGGGCCACCGCCGAGCAGGCCCTGCGCGAGGGCGGCGCCCGCCGCACCGCGACGGCGCTCACCGGCTCGGGCGCGCTCACCGGCAGCGAACGCCGGATAGCCGAGCTGGCCGCCGACGGCCGGACGAACACGGAGATCGCGGAACTGCTGCACCTCGCGCGCCGCACCGTGGAGACCCATCTGACCAGCACCTACCGCAAGCTGGGCATCCGCCGCCGGGGCGAACTGACGACCGCGCTCGGCGGCCGGCGGGGCGGCTGACGGCAGGGGCGCCCGCGCGGCCGGATATCTCTTTGCGGTGCCCCGCCCCCGCCTCCCACACTGACCCGGTGCTGACACGACGTGAGACCCCCGCCGACGTATCCGCCGCACGTGCCGTGATCGCGGCGGCCTTCGCCGGGCCGGACACCCCGGACCCGGTGGAGGCGACCCTGCTCGACGCACTGCGCGCCTGCGAGGGCTGGCTGCCCGAGCTGTCGTACGTGGCGATCGACAACGGGGGCGAGCGGGACGAGGTCGTCGGACACGTCGTCTGCACGCGCGGACACATCGACGGCGTACCGGCCCTGGGACTCGGCCCGATCGGCGTGCGCCCCGACGCGCAGGGCCTCGGCACCGGCCTCGCCCTGATGCACGCGGTGCTCGGCGCGGCGGACGCCCTCGGCGAACCGCTCGTCGCCCTGCTCGGCAGCCCCGCCTACTACGGCCGCTTCGGCTTCCGCCCCGGCACCGACCTGGGCATCCTGCCGCCCGACCCGGCCTGGGGCCCGTACTTCCAGGTCCGCACCCTGACGACGTACGCCCCGAACCTGCGCGGCACGTTCAAATACGCGAAACCGTTCGAAGACATCTGACCGACGGCCCGCCGCTTCGACCGGCAACACGCTTTCAGGCCCACGAAACCGCCCGACGACATCTGACCGACGGCGCGCCGCTTTCAGGCCCGCGAAACCGTCCGCCGACATCTGACCGGCGGTGCGCCGCTTTCAGGCCCGCGAAACCGTCCGCCGACATCTGACCGGCGGTGCGCGGCTTTCAGGGGCGCGGGGAACTGCGCGAACGGCCCCCACCGGCGGGCGGCCGAAAACGAAACGAGCGGCCCCCCGCCACTTCCCGGCAGGGGACCGCTCGTCTCGAACCGCTACTTGACCGGTTCCGGCTGCGGCTCGCTCTCCGCCTCGGCCGCACCCGCCGGAGGCTCCTCCGGCAAGGTCCTGACCGAGTCGAGGAGCAGCTGGGCCACGTCCACGACCTGCACGGACTCCTTGGCCTTGCCGTCGTTCTTCTTGCCGTTGACCGAGTCGGTCAGCATGACGAGGCAGAACGGGCAGGCGGTCGAGACGATGTCCGGGTTGAGGGACAGCGCCTCATCCACACGCTCGTTGTTGATGCGCTTGCCGATCCGCTCCTCCATCCACATCCGCGCACCACCCGCACCGCAGCAGAAGCCGCGCTCCTTGTGGCGGTGCATCTCCTGCTGGCGCAGGCCGGGCACGGCGGACATGATCTCGCGCGGGGGCGTGTAGATCTTGTTGTGCCGGCCCAGGTAGCAGGGGTCGTGGTAGGTGATGAGGCCGTCGACCGGGGTCACCGGGACCAGCTTGCCCTCGTCGATCAGGTGCTGGAGCAGCTGGGTGTGGTGGATGACCTCGTAGTCGCCGCCGAGCTGCGGGTACTCGTTGCCGAGGGTGTTGAGGCAGTGCGGGCAGGTCGCGACGATCTTCTTCGCGGACTTCGGCTTCTTCGACTCCGCGGTGACCTTGCCGTCGTCGTCCGTCTCCTCGCCGAAGGCGGCGTTGAGGGACATGACGTTCTCCATGCCGAGTTCCTGGAACAGGGGCTCGTTGCCGAGGCGGCGGGCGGAGTCACCGGTGCACTTCTCGTCGCCGCCCATGATGGCGAACGTGACGCCCGCCATGTGCAGCAGCTCGGCGAAGGCCTTGGTGGTCTTCTTCGCCCGGTCCTCCAGGGCACCGGCGCAGCCGACCCAGTACAGGTACTCGACCTCGGCCAGATCCTCGATGTCCCGTCCGACGACCGGGATCTCGAAGTCGACCTCCTTGGTCCACTCCAGGCGCTGCTTCTTGGCGAGCCCCCAGGGGTTGCCCTTCTTCTCCAGGTTCTTGAGCATCGTCCCGGCCTCGGACGGGAACGCGCTCTCGATCATCACCTGGTAGCGGCGCATGTCGACGATGTGGTCGATGTGCTCGATGTCGACGGGGCACTGCTCGACGCAGGCGCCGCAGGTGGTGCAGGACCACAGGACGTCGGGGTCGATGACCCCGTTCTCCTCAAGGGTCCCGATGAGGGGCCGCTCGGCCTCGGCGAGGGCGGCGGCGGGCACGTCCGCGAGCTGCTCGGCGGTCGCCTTCTCGTTGCCCTCCATGTCCTTGCCGCCGCCTGCGAGCAGGTACGGGGCCTTGGCGTGCGCGTGGTCGCGCAGCGACATGATGAGCAGCTTCGGGGAGAGCGGCTTGCCGGTGTTCCAGGCGGGGCACTGCGACTGGCAGCGCCCGCACTCGGTGCACGTCGAGAAGTCGAGCAGGCCCTTCCAGGAGAACTGCTCCACCTGGCTGACACCGAAGACGTCGTCGTCACCGGGGTCGGTGAAGTCGATCGGCTGGCCGCCGGAGGTCATGGGCAGCAGCCCGCCCAGCGCGGTACCACCCTCCGCGTTCCGCTTGAACCAGATGTTCGGGAAGGCGAGGAAGCGGTGCCAGGCGACACCCATGTTGGTGTTGAGCGAGACGACGATCATCCACACGAAGGACGTGCCGATCTTGATCGTCGCGACGAGGTAGACCAGGTTCTGCAGGGTGCTCAGGCCGAGGCCCTTGAAGGCCAGGACCAGCGGGTACGAGGCGAAGTACGCGGCCTCGTAGCCCTCGACGTGGTGGATCGCGCCCTCCAGGCCGCGCAGCACGTAGATGGCGAGGCCGATGGTGAGGATGACGTACTCGACGAAGTAGGCCTGGCCCGACTTGGAGCCCGCGAACCGGGACTTGCGGCCGGCCCGGGAGGGCAGGCTCAGCAGCCGGATGGCCATCAGCACGGCGATGCCCAGGATCGTCATCACGCCGATGAACTCGATGTAGAGCTCGAACGGCAGGAACCCGCCGATGACCGGCAGCACCCAGTCGGCCTGGAAGAGCTGGCCGAAGGCCTGGACGAGGGTGGGCGGCAGGGTCAGGAAGCCGATGGCCACGAACCAGTGGGCGAAGCCGACGATGCCCCACCGGTTCATCCGGGTATGACCGAGGAATTCCTTCACCAGCGTGACGCTGCGCTGGTACGGGTTGTCGGTGCGGGTTCCGGCGGGGACCGGCTGGCCGAGCTTGAAGTACCGGACGAACTGGCCGATGGCGCGTGCGATGAGCGCGACGCCGACCACGGTCAGGACCAGCGACACGATGATCGCGGCGAGTTGCATTTCGGGGCTCCTCGGGCCTGCGAGGGTCATTACTGAGCGGTAGCTTACGCAGTCCTACGAGACTACCCATTCCTATGCCCGCACTGTAGTCAGCAGCACGGTGATCTGCGTCGCTGAGGCATACCTGGGTACGCGTGGCGGGGCGAAGCCCGTTGGGGTGCGGCCCAGCTTGTCTGTCGTCTGCGGGTCCGGTGGGGGCGGGCCGCGCAGTTCCCCGCGCCCCTAAAGATCAAAAGCAGGGGCGCAGCCCCGCTTTTCAGGGGCGCGGGGAACGGCGCGCTCAACCCCCACGCACCCGCACCCAACGACGGCGGGACGCGTTTTCAGGGGCGCGGGGAACGGCGCGAACGGCCCCCACCGGACCCGCACCCGACGACGGCGGGACGTTTTTCAAGGGGCGCGGGGAACTGCGCGGCCAGCCCCCACCGGGGCCGAAGGGTGGAGCGGACCGCAGGTCAGGGGGCAATGTGCGCGTAAGCAAGAGATAAGAGTTGAGCCCCCACGACTCACCTCTGTTGACCACGCGGCAAGCGTCATGCACACTTGAGTCCGTTCCACTCAAGTCATTGCTGGAGGAATTGAAATGGCACGTGCGGTCGGCATCGACCTGGGCACGACTAACTCCGTCGTCAGCGTTCTGGAGGGCGGTGAGCCCACCGTCATCACCAACGCCGAGGGCGCCAGGACCACGCCGTCCGTCGTCGCCTTCGCCAAGAACGGCGAGGTGCTCGTCGGCGAGGTCGCGAAGCGCCAGGCGGTCACGAACGTGGACCGGACCATCAGGTCGGTCAAGCGTCACATGGGCACGGACTGGAAGATCGAGCTCGACGGCAAGCACTTCAACCCGCAGCAGATGAGCGCCTTCATCCTGCAGAAGCTGAAGCGCGACGCCGAGGCGTACCTGGGCGAGAAGGTGGCCGACGCGGTCATCACCGTCCCGGCGTACTTCAACGACTCCGAGCGTCAGGCGACGAAGGAGGCCGGCGAGATCGCGGGCCTGAACGTCCTGCGCATCGTGAACGAGCCGACCGCCGCGGCCCTGGCGTACGGCCTCGACAAGGACGACCAGACGATCCTCGTCTTCGACCTCGGTGGCGGCACGTTCGACGTGTCCCTCCTGGAGATCGGTGACGGCGTCGTCGAGGTGAAGGCCACCAACGGTGACAACCACCTCGGTGGTGACGACTGGGACCAGCGGGTCGTCGACTACCTGGTGAAGCAGTTCGCGTCCGGCCACGGTGTGGACCTGGGCAAGGACAAGATGGCCCTCCAGCGTCTCCGTGAGGCCGCGGAGAAGGCCAAGATCGAGCTGTCCTCCTCCACGGAGACGTCGATCAACCTGCCGTACATCACGGCCTCCGCCGAGGGCCCGCTGCACCTGGACGAGAAGCTCACGCGCGCCCAGTTCCAGCAGCTCACGGCCGACCTGCTGGAGCGCTGCAAGACGCCGTTCCACAACGTCATCAAGGACGCCGGCATCCAGCTGAGCGAGATCGACCACGTCGTTCTCGTCGGTGGCTCCACCCGTATGCCCGCCGTGGCCGAGCTCGTCAAGGAGCTGACCGGCGGCCAGGACGCCAACAAGGGCGTCAACCCGGACGAGGTCGTCGCCATCGGCGCCGCCCTGCAGGCCGGTGTCCTCAAGGGTGAGGTCAAGGACGTCCTGCTCCTCGACGTGACCCCGCTGTCCCTCGGTATCGAGACCAAGGGAGGGATCATGACGAAGCTCATCGAGCGCAACACCACGATCCCGACCAAGCGGTCCGAGATCTTCACGACGGCCGAGGACAATCAGCCGTCCGTCCAGATCCAGGTCTACCAGGGCGAGCGCGAGATCGCGGCGTACAACAAGAAGCTCGGGATGTTCGAGCTGACCGGTCTGCCGCCGGCCCCGCGCGGAGTCCCGCAGATCGAGGTCGCGTTCGACATCGACGCCAACGGCATCATGCACGTGACCGCGAAGGACCTCGGCACGGGCAAGGAGCAGAAGATGACCGTCACCGGCGGCTCCTCGCTGCCGAAGGACGAGGTCGACCGCATGCGCCAGGAGGCCGAGCAGTACGCGGACGAGGACCACCGTCGCCGCGAGGCCGCCGAGGCCCGCAACCAGGGCGAGCAGCTCGTCTACCAGACGGAGAAGTTCCTCAAGGACAACGAGGACAAGGTCCCCGGCGACGTCAAGACCGAGGTCGAGACGAGTGTCGAGGAGCTGAAGGCCGCGCTCAAGGGCGAGGACACCGCCGAGATCCGTACGGCCACCGAGAAGGTCGCCGCCGTCTCCCAGAAGCTGGGCCAGGCGATGTACGCCGACGCGCAGGCTTCCCAGGGTGCCGCGGGCGCCGAGGCCCCGGGTGCCGGCCCGGACGCCGGTGCCAAGGCCGCCGACGACGACGTGGTCGACGCGGAGATCGTCGACGAGGACCGTGACCGCAAGGACGGTGCCGCGTGACGGAGGAGACCCCGGGCTTCGACGAGCAGCCCGACGTCCCCTCCGGCGCCACCCCTGAAGACGCCGAGCCGAAGGCCGCCCCCTCCTCCGCGGAGGACGGGGCGGCCCCGGCCGGGGACACGGCAGCAGCTCAGTCAGCAGCCCAGATCGCAGGCCTGACGGCCCAGCTGGACCAGGTGCGTACGGCGCTCAATGAACGTACGGCGGACGTCCAGCGGCTTCAGGCCGAGTACCAGAACTACCGCCGCCGGGTCGAGCGCGACCGGATCGCGGTCAAGGAACTCGCCATCGCGAGCCTCCTGACCGAGCTCCTGCCCGTGCTCGACGACATCGGCCGCGCGCGGGAACACGGCGAACTGCTCGGCGGTTTCAAGTCGGTGGCGGAGTCGCTGGAGACCGTCGCGGCCAAGATGGGCCTGCAGCAGTTCGGCAAGGAGGGCGAGCCCTTCGACCCGATGATCCACGAGGCCCTGATGCACTCGTACGCGCCGGACGTCACGGAGACGACGTGCGTGGCGATTCTGCAGCCGGGGTATCGCTTCGGCGAGCGCACCATCCGCCCCGCGCGGGTGGCGGTCGCCGAGCCGCAGCCGGGAGCGCAGCCCGCCAAGGGCGACGAGACGGATGCGGGGACCGCGGCGGCCGACGACAAGGAGAGCGGTGGCCCGGACGAGGGCTGACGTGAAACAGGGCGTACGCGCGCCCCTTTGCACGGAGAACGTCGAGCGCGTACGTGACGGTGGCGTACGGAAGGAGGGGCGTCGAGGATGAGCACCAAGGACTTCATCGAGAAGGACTACTACAAGGTCCTCGGCGTCCCCAAGGACGCCACCGAGGCCGAGATCAAGAAGGCGTACCGCAAGCTCGCCCGCGAGTTCCATCCGGACGCCAACAAGGGGAACGCCCGCGCCGAGGAGCGCTTCAAGGAGATCTCCGAGGCGAACGACATCCTCGGGGACCCCAAGAAGCGCAAGGAGTACGACGAGGCCCGCGCCCTCTTCGGCAACGGCGGCTTCCGTCCCGGCCCGGCCGGTTCGGGCGGCTCCTTCAACTTCGACCTGGGGGACCTCTTCGGAGGCGGCCCCCAGGGCGGAGCGGGCGGCGGCGGTCCGCAGGGCGGGGCCGGTGGCTTCGGCGGCGGCATAGGGGACGTCTTCGGCGGACTCTTCAACCGCGGCGGTGCGGGCCCCGGTGCCCGGACGCAGCCGCGGCGCGGCCAGGACATCGACACCGAGGTCACGCTCAGCTTCACGGAGGCGGTGGACGGCGCGACCGTCCCGCTGCGGATGACCTCGCAGTCACCCTGCAAGGCCTGTTCGGGCACCGGCGACAAGAACGGCACACCGCGCGTGTGCCCGACCTGCGTCGGCACCGGCCAGGTGGCGCGCGGTTCGGGCGGCGGGTTCTCGCTGACCGACCCGTGCCCCGACTGCAAGGGCCGCGGCCTGATCGCGGAGCACGCGTGCGCGGTCTGCAGCGGCTCGGGACGCGCCAAGTCGTCCCGGACCATGCAGGTCCGTATCCCCGCCGGGGTGTCGGACAGCCAGCGCATCCGGCTCCGCGGCAAGGGCGCGCCGGGCGAACGGGGCGGCCCGTCGGGCGACCTGTACGTCACGGTGCACGTGGACACGCACCCGGTCTTCGGCCGCAAGGGCGACAACCTCACCGTCACCGTGCCCGTCACCTTCACGGAGGCGGCACTGGGCGGCGAGGTCCGCGTGCCCACGCTCGGGGGGCCTCCGGTCACCCTGAAACTGCCGCCGGGCACGCCCAACGGCCGTACGATGCGGGCCCGCGGCAAGGGAGCGGTCCGCAAGGACGGCTCGCGCGGGGACCTGTTGGTCACCGTCGAGGTGAGTGTTCCGGCGGACCTGACGGGGAAGGCTCGTGACGCGCTGGAGGCGTATCGCGAGGCGACCGCGGAGGAGGATCCGCGGGCCGAGCTGTTCCAGGCCGCGAAGGGAGCATGAGGACATCATGGACGCACCCGGACGCCGTCGGCAGAACTCCTTCACCGGCAGGGCCTACGAGCTGACGGAAGAAACACCGGTGTACGTCATCTCGGTGGCCGCCCAGCTCTCCGGTCTGCACCCGCAGACGCTGCGTCAGTACGACCGCCTCGGCCTGGTCTCCCCGGACCGCACGGCCGGGCGCGGCCGGCGCTACTCGGCCCGCGACATCGAACTGCTGCGCACCGTCCAGCAGTTGTCGCAGGACGAGGGCATCAACCTCGCCGGCATCAAACGCATCATCGAGCTGGAGAACCAGGTCGCCGTACTCCAGTCCCGGGTCGCGGAACTGTCGTCGGCCCTGGAGGGCGCGGCGGCGACCATGCAGCAGCGCGAGGCCGCGGTGCACGCCTCGTACCGCCGCGACCTGGTCCCGTACCAGGAGGTCCAGCAGACGAGCGCGCTGGTGGTCTGGCGCCCCAAGCGCCCGCCGACGGACTGAGTCCGAGCGGGCGAGCAGCCATGTTGAGGGGCCCGGAGGTTCATCGCGAACCGCCGGGCCCCTCAGCCAACGGCGGCTGACCGTCAGCCCGGCCGCTGCGCGACGAAGACGAACTCCCGGCCGGGGCGGTCGGGTGCGTCGCGCACGTCCTTCACGGTGTAGCCCTGCCCGGTCAGATCCGCCCCGATCTCGTCGCGCTCGCGGAAACGCAGCGTCGAGTCCGAGGTCAGTACCTGTCCGTCCACGTCGAACACATAGGTACTGCGGAACGCCACCAACGGGCCGTCGACCCCGGTCAGTTCGGTCCAGCTCTCGACCGCGCCGACCCCAGGGATCTCCGTCACGCCGTACGAGGCCTCGCGGGTCCACTCCTCCCAGGCGCGCCGGGCCGGATCCCGGGTCTCGAAGACGAGATGCCCGCCGGGCCGCAGCGCTTCGTAGGCGCCTCGCAGGGTGCCGTGCCACGCCCGGTCGTCGACGATCTGCTGGGCCGCGTTGGCCGTCATGGTCGCCAGGTCGACGCGGAGGGGAGGCAGCGCGGTGGCGTCCCCGTGGATCCACCGAACCGTCTCGCCGCCGGGCTTGCCACGGGCGACATCGAGGGACGCCCGCGCCGGATCGACCCCGACGACCTCGATCCCGCGGCCGGCGAGCAGCAGCGCGAACACCCCGGTCCCGCACCCGATGTCGAGCACGCGCCGCGCCCCGAACTCCGCGGCGACACGGACGTACGCGTCGAGGTCGCCGCGATCAGGATCGAGCGGGTCGTAGACGGCGGCGAGGCGGGGGTGCGCGAAGTTCTCGTCAGCCATGGCCCTGCGCGCGGGCGCGGGCGTGGTGCAGAAGCCCGGCGAGACCCTGCGGGGCGGTGGCGAGGACGGTGTCGGGGGCGTCGCTCTCGCGGAGGCGGAGGGTGCCGTCGGGGGCGGTGGCTATGTATATGCACTCGCCCTGCGGCCCTCCGCTGAACGTCGACTTCTGCCAGATCAGTTCGGGCATCCGCGTCTCCCTAGAGGGTGTAGAGGACGTGCTGGATGAGGGCCAGAGAGTCCTTCACGGAGTGTGCTTCCGGGGCCAACGATACGTCGATCGGGGGCAAGGAGTAGTCGGCGAGCCGTGCGAACAGCGTTCCGTATTGGAGCAGTGCTTCCTGGTCGCGCAAGTACCGGATTCCCGTGGGCTGTTCGAGCACGACGGTGCCCAGCCGTTGCACGGAGGGGACCACGTGGACGAAGTTCCCGCTGAGGGCCGCATGCGCCTGGGAGCTGAACGGATAGATCCGGATGGTCACATGGGGGAGTCGGGCCAGCTCGATGAGGTGGAGCAGCTGTCTGCGGACCACATCCGTGCCGCCGAACTTCATGTGCAGGGCGGACTCGTGGATCACGGCGTGTACGGATGGCGGGTTCTCGCGAGTGAGAATGCTCTGCCGTTCCATGCGGAACTTCAGCGCGTCCTCGATGTCCTCGTTCTCGAAGCCCAGTTTCGGTGTGGCGAAGATGGCCTGTGCGTAGTCGGGCGTCTGGAAGAGGCCCGGGATGAAGAGCGATTGGTGCAGCCGCACTTCAGCCGCTTCATTTTCCAGCTCCGCCATGTTCAGAGGCCCTTGCTCCATGGGCTTCTTGTAGGCCGTCCACCACCCCTTGCCCGTGGCCTCGGACATGGCGACCAGGGCTTCGACGTACGTCTCATCCGTGCATCCATAAACGCGGCACAGCTCATGAAGCCGTTCCGTCAGGATCGTCGTCTTCGCCGTTTCGATCTGGCTCAGCTGGGCCCGGCCCATGCCGATCCGCTCGGCGGCCTCTCCCGCACTGAAACCCGCCTGTTCGCGCAGGTGTTTGAGCTCATGGCCGAGTCGTCGCTGACGTTCGCTGATGGTGGTGCGCAGTCCCACGGTTCACTCCTTGTCGGTCGCCCAAAGTCTCCATGGGGCGCGGTAGTTAGTCCACCGACCGAGTGAACAGCTTGAACAATGTAAACCTTTATCGCTACCTTGCGTGTGGTGTCGATTACTTAAGGGAGTCGTTCGCCTCGCTCTGTCCGTGAGCCCACAGGGCGCCCGCCTCCCTCAACCCCGACTGGAGTCACCGCCCATGGACCCCGCCCGAAGCGCCACCCACCGCCCCGCCCAACTCGTCCACGAGTACAGCCTGTTCGCCCCCGCCGACGCCACCGCGCCCCGCGTCTGCAGGGACTTCGTGCGGGCCGTGCTGTTCACGCACGGGCGTGAGGCGCTCGTCATGCCCGCCGCCCTGTGCACCTCGGAGCTGGTCACCAACGTCCATCTCCACACCAAGGGCGCCGCCATACTCCGAGTCCGGCTCAACTCGGCCCGTCTGCACGTGAGCGTCTTCGACGAGAGTCCCGATCCACCCGTCGTGGCGCGCCCCGTCGCGGGGGTGGTCGCCTGCTGGGGGCGAGGGCTCGCCCTCGTCGACGAGGTGGCGGACGCGTGGGGCGTCGCCGACGCGAGGACCGGGCGGTACGCGAAAGGCGTGTGGTTCGAGCTGTGGCCGGCGGTGTGAGCCGTTCCCGCCCCACCCGAGGAAGCGGCCGGCCCCGGGCTCTCGCCGAAAGCCCGGTCGGCGCAGGGACGGCAGAAATCTTGGTGTGCGGGGCCGACGGAACCGGGTAACGTCTTTGGCATGTTCTTCCAGACGCCGATTTACGAGTGAGAGCGTGACGGGCCCCCGCTGACGTCATCCGATGTCGCCGCCCGTCCCCCACCGACGAATCCGTAGCTCACTTCACATCAGCACCGGGAGAACCCGTGACCGTCAGCAAGAACATCAACAACCCCGTGGGCCAGGGCGGCGGCCAGCGCAAGAAGCAGTCCCGCGCCGAACGGGCGAACAACGGCCCGTACCGCAACCTCGACCGCCAGAGCGCGGCCGACCAGAAGGCGGAGCTGGTGCGCAAGATGCGCGAGAAGGCAGCCGCGGCCGAGGCCGCCCGCACGTCGGACGACGACAGCGCGCAGAGCTGACGCGTCCCGGACCGACGGACGAACAGACAGGCAGACGGCAGGGCCCGGACCGCGATGAGCGGTCCGGGCCCTGCTGCCGTGTCCGGGCTCGGCCCGGTGAGTCGTTTCTGCTTCGCCGGTTCGGGTGAATCGACGGCGTTTTCGCAGGTGAGCCCGCATTTACGAGACACTTGTGATCATGACCGAGACCAGGACCGAGCCCCCCTGCCCGCCCGAGATCGGGCCCGGCCTCGACGAGGTCCGGTGGCAGGCATGGGAGGCCATGGAACTCCCCGAGGGCTACCGGGCCGAGATCGTCGAAGGAGCCATCGAAGTGTCACCCACGGGCCGCTACGCGCACAGCCAGACCGTCTTCCTCCTCCAGGAGGCGCTGGGAGGCTTTCTGAAGGGCGGGGACTTCGCCGCCCGGAACGACACGAACGTCGTCCACGCGGGCTGTGTATGGGTGCCGGACCTGTTCATCGTCCCCAGGGACACGGAGCGGTACGTCACCGCCGACGGCGTGGGGATCACCGCGGCCGCCGTCCGGCTGGTCGCGGGGGTCGTCTCCCCGGACGTCCGCCGCCAGGAGCGCGACCGTGTCAGGAAGCGCCGCGAGTACGCCCGCGCCGCCATCCCCGTGTACGTCGTCATCGACGCCCACGACGACCGGGGCACCGTGACCGTCCTCACCGAACCCCGCCCCGACCGGGCCGACTGGGTGGGCGTCCACCGCGTGCCCTACGGCACCGAACTCACCATCCCCGAGGGCCCCGCCAAGGGCTTCGTCATCACGGAAGCGATCACGGGGCCTCCACGGGCCAAGAAGTGACCGGCCGGGGAGCAGCCGGAGCAGCCGGTCAGACAGGCCCTAGCGGCCCGTCGTCTGCCACACCGTGAGCGCCAGGGCCAGGCACGACGTGGCCGCCGCCAGGGACGGCAGCGGCCAGCGTGTGCGTTCCAGGGCCTCGATCCGGGCCTCGTGCTCGGCGAGGGCCTTGTCGGTCTGCTCGACGCGGTGGAGGAGGAGCGCGAGGTCGCCCCGGGTGGTGGCGAAGCCGACGTCGACCGAACGACGCAGGCGCTCCAGCTCCAGGACGACCTCCTCGGTCTCGGTCGTCGTCATCTAGTGCCTCCTGTGTTCGTCGTCCGTCGGGTGTCAGGTGTGCGGGCTGCGGTGCGGGTCAGCGGCAGGGCGGCCGTACGAGCTGTTCCGGGTCGCCGAGCGCGCGGGCGCAGCGGGCGGCCATCCGCCGGGTCTCGTCCTCGACGTGCGGAGCGAGCAGCGGGTCGGCGGCGATGCGGT
Organism: Streptomyces sp. NPDC127119; assembly: GCF_042677425.1. Taxonomy (NCBI): domain Bacteria; kingdom Bacillati; phylum Actinomycetota; class Actinomycetes; order Kitasatosporales; family Streptomycetaceae; genus Streptomyces; species Streptomyces sp. NPDC127119. The sequence continues at coordinate 25,243 of NZ_JBHXTO010000051.1, forward strand.
CCAGCAGCCCGGCGATCCGGCGCAGCCGTACCGGTACGGATGCCGGGGGCACCGGCCGCAGTCCGAGCCGTTCACGGACGGCCTCCTCCAGTTCGACGACTCCGTCGGTGATGTCCCGTACGGCGCCCGTGGGGGACGACTCGTCGACGAGGTCCGGCCACCGGCGGACGAGCGAGGCGATCCACACGGCTCCGCCCCGGTGTTCGCTCATCTGATGGGGCACGTGCAACCCCTCCTCATGTATGGGAACATGCGTTCGATAGTTGCGGGCGAGCGGACAGGGTTGCATGTTGCGAGCGCGTACGCAAGTGATTACGTTCCGTGGAGGTCGAGTGTGCTGACAGAGCCTCAAGCGCGTTTATGTGACGCAGAGTTGCGAGATCTCCACAGTTACGCGCGAGCGCGCACACATACTGGTGCGTGTGCGATCGGTACGCTGCCCCGGCGACGAGGGGAGAGCCGACACATGGCTGCGAGCGCACGGGCCGGGGCCCGTACGGATCAGACGTACCGGGCCGCGGGGCTGCGGGAGTTCGCCGGCTGGATCGAGGAACTGCTGCGCGCCCGGGGCTACGACATCGACAGCCCGCGCGGCGGCGGCCGTTCGAAACTGGCCGACGACGCCGGGGTGCACCGGGCCGCCGTGAGCAGACTGCTCCAGCGGCAGTCCATGCCCGACCTGGAGACGATGCGGCGCATCGCGGCCGTACTCGGCGTCCCCCTGCGGGAGATGCTCATCCGCTCGGGCCGGCTGACCGAGGACGATCTGCCGCTCACGGGCGCGGTCCGCCCCGCGGACGGGGACGAACACCCGTGGATCAGCCCCGAGGAGGCCGCCTGCCGGATGGGGGTCCCGCCCGAACTGCGGGAGCTGTTCGCCAGGGTGGCACGGCAGTTCCTGCCGGAGGGCGCTTGACGGCGGAGGGGTCGGAGCACGGCATGGGTGAACCGGGAGGCGGCCGTGGGGCCGGGGCCGAGAGCGTCGCCGACGTCGTGGAAACCGTGGGCGAACTCCTCGGGGTACTGGCCGAAAAGGTACGGGCCGCGGGCCCGGACGGCGTTCGCGTACTCACCGAGGAGGAGTTGCAGCGGCATCAGCTGAGCTGGTTCCGCGCGGGCTGGGAGGAGCACGCCCGGGCGTCCGGCCAGGAGGACCTGGTGGGCCCGGACCGGCCCCCGGCCCGCCTCCTCCCCTTCCCCGAACGCCCGCGGGGCCACGAACACCCCTCGGACGACGGCGGTTGAGCGCGGCCCAGGGTGGCTGAGGACGGCCGGCTCAGGCGGACTCCGCCCGCGCCTCCGCGGCCCGGTCCGCACCCTCGCGCGTGTAGTGCAGCAGCACCACCCCGTTGCCGAAGCCGCGGGACTCGACCAGGCGCAGGTGGGCGAGCGCGTCGGTGTCGTGGAAGAGGGGACGGCCGTGCCCCAGGAGCACCGGGTGTACGTAGATCAGGTACTCGTCGATCAGGTCGTGGCGCCGGAACTCCGCCGCCAGTTCCGCCCCGCCGACCGCGAGGTCCCCGCCCGGCTGTTCCTTGAGCGCCCTGATGACATCGGGAGCGACCTCCCGTACGACGGTCGCGTTCCAGTCGGCCTTGTCCAGCGTCCGTGAGTAGACGACCTTCGGCATGTTCCGCCAGATCGCGGCGAACGCGCGGACGGGCTCCGGGGCGTCGGGGTCCTGGTCGGCGGTGGGCCAGTACTCCGCCATCAGTTCGTGGGAGACACGGCCGGTCAGGAAGCCGCCCAGGGCGCCGATGCGTTCGTTGAGGTGTCGGTGCAGTTCGTCGTCGACCAGGTGCCAGTCGATCTCGCGGTTCGGCCCCTCGAAGAAACCGTCGAGGGAGACGGACATGCTCAGGACGATCTTTCGCATCGCGGGCCTCACCTGGTGGGGGATCGGAAGCGGGAGCCGAGAACGGGAGCGGGGAACGGGAGCGGGCTGGGACCGACGGTAGCCCAAGCCCCTCCCTCCCGCGGCGGCCCGTGGCGGTTCGTCCACCAGGTCGGTGGCCGCGGCGGTCCGTCAGCCCATGTGGGCCGCTGCCGCGCCCTCGGCGTGCTCCTGCCTGCCCGCGTCGACGGCGAACGCCGTGACGACGAGACCGGCGAGGAACATCACCGCGGCGGCGGCGAACGCCGTCGTGTAGCCGTCGGTCAGCGCCTCGCCCGCCTTGGACACGAGGCCGGGGTCCTGGGTGGCCAGACCCCGGTAGAGGCTGCTCGCGGCGTCGGGCAGTGTGGCGTCGGCGGCCGTGGTGGAGAGCGTGGACAGGAAGGCGAGGCCCAGCGCGCCGCCGATCTGCTGCGCGGTGTTGAGCAGGGCGGAGGCGATACCGGTGTCCAGGTGGTCGACGCCGCTGACCGCGCCCAGCGTCATCGGCACGAAGCTCATGCCGAGACCGAGCGCGGTCACGAACATCGCGGGCAGTACGTGGGCCGCGTACGAGGAGCCGGGTTCCAGGGTCGCGAACCAGAACATGCCCGCCGCGGCGACCAGCAGCCCGGGACCCGCGATCAGCCGCGGGGCGCAACGGGCGACCAGCTTCGAGCTGATGCCCGCCGCCGCGGCCATGCCGAAGCTGAACGGCAGGAAGGCGAACCCGGTCCTCACCGGGCTGAACCCCTGGATGAGCTGCATGTAGAGGGTCAGGAAGTAGAACGTGGCGAACATGCCCGCACCGATGAACAGCATCGTGGCGTACGAGCCGGTGCGGTTGCGGTCGCGGAACAGGCGCAGCGGCATCATCGGATGCGCGGTCCGCGCCTGCAGGACCAGGAACACGGCGAGCAGGACGAGTGCCGCGGCGAAGGAGCCGAGCGTCCATCCGCCCGTCCAGCCGTGTTCGCCGCCGCGGGTGATGCCGTAGACCAGCGCCATCAGGCCACCGGTGCCGGTGACGGCGCCCGGTACGTCGAGGCGGCCCTTATGGCGTTCGCCCTCGACGAGGGTGCGGGTGCCGGCGAGGACGGCCAGGCCGATGGGGATGTTGACGAAGAACACCCAGCGCCAGTCGAGCAGATCGGTGAGCGTACCGCCGAGCAGCAGGCCGACCGTGGCGCCGACGCCGCCCATCGCCGCGTACACGCCCATCGCCGTGTTGCGCGACCTGCCCGCGGGGAAGGTCGTGGTGATCAGGGCCAGCGCGTTCGGTGCGGCGAGGGCGGCGCCGACGCCCTGGAGGACGCGGGCGCCGATCAGCAGGCCCTCGTTCGGGGCGAGGCCGCCCAGCAGGGAGGCCAGGGTGAAGACGCCGATGCCCACCTGGAACAGCAGCCTGCGGCCGAAGAGGTCGCCCGCCTTGCCGCCGAGCAGCAGCAGCCCGCCGAAGGCCAGCGCGTACGAGTTGACGATCCAGGCCAGCCCGGAGTCGGTGACGCCCAGGGAGGTCTGGATCGCGGGCAGGGCGATATTGGTGATGGTGGCGTCCAGGACGACCATCAGCTGGGCGGCGGCGATGACCACCAGGGCCAGGCCGAGATACCGGCCGCCGGGCGGGCCGCCGGTGCCGGGGCCGTTCGGGCGTGCGGGATCGATGACAGCGGTGCTGTCCGCAGACATGGCGGAACTCCAAACAGGGATGCAGAAAAGATGAACGAAAGCTGCGGTGGAATGGGCGCGCGGGGCGTTGTCGGTCGTCCTCGGTCCTCGTCGAACGAATACGCCCGCCGTGCAATCCGAGGCGGGGCTGCCGATACGGCACGCCTGCCTGCCTCGGGACGAAACCCAAACGTAGCAGCGCTTTTCCCTGGGGGGAGTTGAGAATCCGCGTTCTCGGAATGTGGTGATTCTCGCGCTTGACGAACGGGCCGGGGAGTGAGCACTCGCGGATTCCGTATTCATCCGCGAGTGCTCAGATCCCGGCCCGTTCTGTCACATGCGAGAAGGCCCTGATGCGGGAAGGTTCTGTCGCCGCGTCACGGCGTCCGAATCACGGCGTCCGAATCACGGGGTCCGAATCATGGAGTCCGAGTCATGGAGTCCGACGGCCGGCATGCCGTGGGCTCCTGGAAGAGCTCGGCCAGGTCGCAGGACAGTTTGGTCGCCCAGTTCCCGGCGTCGGCCCCGGTCCAGTCCTCCTGCCCCTTCTCCTCCTTCTCCTCCTGCTTCTTCTCCTGCTGTTCCGCGGGCTGTTCCTGCTGCTCTGCGGGTGGTTTCGGCGGGGTCTGGAGCCAGCTGTCGAGGTCGCGTTTCGTGTAGGCCTCGACGCAGGCGACGATCGCCTCCTGCAGGGTGCCGGTGCCCGTGATCCCGGCCAGCTCGGTCCAGTCGACGGCACAGGCGCCGGGGACGGGATCGGGTGCGGACCGGGGGGCGGCCGCCGCGGACGTGCCTGCCGTCAGGGCGAGGCAGCCCGCGGCCAGCGCAGTTATGAGGGACCGGGAGAAAGCGCGCATGGGAACTCCGTGGTGAAGGAGGACACGGTCGGAACGAGTTGTCTGGTCCCAGCAAGATCCGGGAGCGGTCCCACCGCAATCCGTGCGCCGCCGATCAGGTACTCATGCTGACCCGGACGTGGTGTTCTGCCACCTTTGACGCTCTTTCACGGCCTTCCGTCGTGTCTGTCGTGCGAGGGGGCGAACGAAGTGCGAAGGGGAGAGTGAGGGGAGTGCGTGGGTGGTGTGGATTCTCACTCCACGCATCCGCCCGACTTCGGCCCCGTCTCTTCACAGACTTCTGTTGCGAGGTCGTTAGCAGTTACTCCTTGACGCCCCGAGAACCCCCGCGTTGGCTTTTTGTCACCTGGGCCCGCACTGTCGCCCTCGTACGGAAGGCACCTGAAGTGAACCGCGCCACACGTCGTACCGCCCTGGCCGTGACCGTCTGCTCCATGACCCTGACCCTCGCCGCGTGCGGGAGCGGTGACGGCGGAACCGAAGCGAGCCCCACCAAGGGCGACGACATCACGGTGGGCCTGCTGCTGCCGGAGAAGGCGAACTCCCGTTACGAGAAGTTCGACTACCCCATCATCAAGAAGAAGGTCGGCACGCTCACGGACGGCAAGGGAAAGGTCGTCTACGCGAATGCGGAACAGGACGCCGACGTGCAGAACCGGCAGCTGCAGAAAATGGTGGACGACAAGGTCGACGTGCTGATGGTGGACGCCGTGGACTCCCATGCGATCGCCGCCGGTGTGAAGAAGGCCAAGAAAGCCGGAATTCCCGTCATCGCGTACGACCGGCTGGCCGAGGGGCCGATCGACGCGTACATCTCGTTCGACAACGAGGAGGTCGGGCAGGTGCAGGGCCGGGCCCTCGCCGACCGGCTGGACGGCGACAAGAGCCAGAAGATCGTCATGATGAACGGCGCGGTGACGGACCCGAACGCCGGCCAGTTCAAGTCGGCCGCCCTCAGCGAGCTGAAGAACAAGGTCACCATCGCCAAGGCGTACGACACCAAGGACTGGAAGCCGGCCAACGCCCGCGCCAACATGATGGCGGCCATCTCGTCCATCGGCGTGAACAACATCGCCGGGGTGTACTCCGCCAACGACGGCATGGCGGGCGGCATCATCTCCGCGCTCAAGGCCGCGGGCGCCACCAAGCTGCCGCCCATCACCGGCCAGGACGCCGAACTGGACGCCGTGCAGCGCGTCCTCGCCGGCGAGCAGTTCATGAGCGTCTACAAGCCGTACCCCGAGGAGGCGGAGACCGCCGCCGAGGTGGCCGTGGCCCGCGTCCGCGGCTACGGCATCGAGTTCGACTCGCTCACCCCCGACCGGGTCTCCAGCCCCACCGACAAGAGCATCCCCGCCAGCCTCGTCCAGGTCTTCTCCCTGACCCGCAACACCATCGCGTCGACGGTCGTCGAGGACGGCATCTACTCGGCGGAGGAGATCTGCACGGCGAAGTACCGCTCGGCGTGCGAGGAACTCGGCATCAAGTAGCCCGCGTTCCCGCCTCCGGCGGCCTCCTCACGCGGACCGGCGGCCCCCACCGCGCGGACCGGCCGAATTTCGGCCGGTTCCGTCGGTTGCGGCGCGGCGGACGCCTGCCCACGGGCCGCCCCGGCCCCACCGGACGCCGCGGCAGCCCGCCCCGCGCACCGGGCGACGCGTACGAGCCACACCGGTTCTCCGCGCCCCGACGCGCACCCTGACGTCGGACGCTGCCCGCGACCCGGCGGCCTCCCGACGGTTTCCGCCAGCTCACGCGGGCAACGTCCCTTGTGGAGGGGGCGCGTGCCGTCGCCTTCTTCAGCTTGTCGCAACGAGTCATACGGACGTGTGCGCAAACGCGGATCAAGTGGTGCGATGGGGGGCATGGAAGCGGGGGAGCCGTGTTGCGGAGGCGGGGGACGCCGCGCATAGTTGCGCTCCGAAGAGGCTGGAACCGGGGGTTGGGGAGATGGCCGGGCACACGACGGAAGCGCATCCACACGGTGCTGACCGCCTGTGCGATGCCGGAGACCGGGTCTACTCCCGTGCGGTGCGGCGCGGCCGGGTGTCCCGGAAGGACGCCGAGTCGGTGCCCTGCCTGGTCGAACTGGCGCTCCTGCATCCCGACCCCGACGACATGGGCTGGCTGGTTCCGACCTCGCCGCAGGAGGTCATGACGCGGCTGCTGCGGGAGATGCACGAGCACGTCGTCGCGACCCAGTCGCGCATGGGCGAGGCGGTGTCCGCCTTCGAGTGGTACGCGGCCCTCGGCGGCGACGCGCGCGCGTCCGCCGGGGGAGTGGCGATCCGGGTGCTCGACGGACTGCCCCGCATCCGGGCCGCCATGGACGAGGCGACCGAGGCGTGCACCTCCGAGGTGCTGGCCGTCCAGCCGGGCGGCATCCGCCGCGAGGACGAACTCACCGAAGGCCTGCACCGGGCGCTCGCGCTGCGCCGCCGCGGGGTCCGCATGCGCGACCTGTACACGCACGTGGCCCGGCACGGCCAGGGCCTGCGCAACTACATGGAGCTGATGGAGGAGGCGGCGGAGGCCCGCACGCTCGACGAGGTCACCGAGCGGCTCATCGTCTTCGACCGCACGGTCGCGTTCATCCCCGCGAGCCCCGACCGCACCATGGCCCTGGAACTGCGCCACCCGGCACTGGTGAGCTACCTCGTCACCGTCTTCGAACGGCTCTGGCGGCTGGCGGTCCCCCTCACCGCGCCCCTTCCGGACACCGGCATCGAGGGCATCACCCACCGCGAACGCTCCATCGCGGCGCTGCTCGCCGAAGGACACCAGGACGCGGTGGTCGCGGAGCGGCTCGGTATCAGCGTCCGTACGTGCCGGGCGCACATCGCCCGGCTCTCGGAGACGCTGGGGGCCGCCAGCCGTACGCAGTTGGGGGTGCGGATCGCCCAGGCGGGCCTGGACGGACCGCCGCGCGCCGCGGAACTCCAGCCGCTCACCGTTCCCGATCGTCCAGGATCCCCGAGCGACCGATGAGATAACCGAGCTGGGCGCGGCTCTCGCTGCCGAGGGTCGCCGTGAGTTTGGCGATGTGGACGCGGGCGGTGCGCACATTGAGGGAGCGACCCTCGACGTCGCCCCGCAGCTGCTCGTAGCGGGACAGGACGGTGAGCGAGTGGCGCAGCGTGTGCTGGTGGAGGACGCGGATACGGCCGCCTCGGTCCAGGAACGCCTGGTCGCGGGCGAGCGCGACGACCTCCGACACCGCGTGGCGGTCACCTGTGTGTCCTGCGTTGGTCTGGATGGAGAGGATCTAGCGGCTCGCGTCGCGCACGGCCTCGGTGATGGACTGGTTGATCCGCTTCGTCCCGCTGAGGATTCTGATCGCCGGCGCGTCGGTGGCCGCCGTCTGCCGGCTGTCGATCCGCATCAGCGGTTCGAACACCGTGGTCAGCCGTGCCTCGCGCCGCCGTTCGTCCGCGATGCGCTCCTCGGACGTGCGCAGCAGCCGGTGGAGGGCGACGACCGGGGCGACGGGTTCCAGCACGCTCAGGTTCTCGACGGTCGGGTGCAGCATCCCGAGATCGACGAGGCAGGGGGCCTTCCGGACGTCGTCGCTGTGCACGTGCCCCTCGCGCAGGGCCTGTTCGTACAGCTCGGCTCCGGCCGGGCACAGTTCTTCCACGGCGTGCGGGGAGTGTGAAATCTTCACCCCTCGGCCTCGTCCTGCTTCAGGATTCCCGACTCGGCGATCAGATAGCCGAGCTGTGCGCGGCTTCCGCTGCCCAGGGCGGTGGCCAGCTTCGCTATGTGCGCCCGGCATGTCCGTACGTTCATGCCCAGGCGGCGGGCTATCGCCTCGTCCACATGGCCCTCCACCAGGAGCTTGGCGATGGAGTGCTGGATCTCGGTGATGCCGTCGGGGGCGGTTTCGTAGGGAGCGCCGGCGCTCAGCGGGACCGCGCGGCCCCACATGAACTCGAACACCTTGATCAGGTAGCGCACGAGACCGGGGTGACGCAGCTCCAGGGCGACCTGCTGGTCGTCGCGGGTGGGGATGAAGGCGACGCTCTCGTCGCAGATGATGAGACGTTCCACCAGCTCGTCGATGGTGCGGTACTCCACCTTGCCGTCGGACAGCTGCGCCACGTAGGCCAGCTTCTCCGGGCTGTACCGGGCCGTGTGCTGGTACAGGGTGCGTATCCGCACACCTCGTTCGGTGAGCGGTCTGTCCCGCTCCAGGCCCTGGAGGAGCTGGCGCTCGGAGAGACGGTTGCTCGGCTGGACCGTGAGCATCTCGACCTGGCACTGCGCCGTGGCCAGGTTGAGGGCCGCGTTGATCCGGTCGCCCCCCTCCAGCACGGTGATCGAATGTGTGGATTCTGTGGACTGGGCGCTCAGGGTCATGAACGGCTCGAAAGCATCGGCCAGTTCGATCGACAGGCGTCTGCGTTCGAGGATTTCGTGCTCTATGGGGTTGAGTCGCTGGGCCAGGGCGACCGTGGGGGGCACGGGTCGCAGCCAGTTCGGGTCGTCCGGATCGGGATGAAGAAGGGCGAACTCCATCAGGCACGGAGCCGATGTCGCGTCCGCGCGGGCGATACGTCCCGTGCGGAGAGCGTTCGCGTAAAGACGGCCACCTTCCTCGCACAGTTCGGTCACCGGATGGGGATGTGTCTCCTTAGTCCGATTCGTTGCCAAATCTCCACCCCCCAGGGTCCTGAACATGCAGGAACATGATGCATCGATTATGTGGTCATGACGTGCCCGAATGAGCCATCGTCGTATCCGACGGGGGAAGAGGGGACCTTCAAGTGAGGACGAAGCCGACTATGGGTAAGAAAATGCTTCGCTCGGTGCTTGTCGCCGCCTTCTCCGCCGTCCTGGCCTTCGGCGCTCTGAGTGGCCTTTCGGATGCGAAGGGCGACGCTCACACTCGGGCGGACAGTACGTGGCCGTCGGCGGCCAAGTCTGCTGGCGTGCCCGGGGACAGTACCTGGCCCGCACCTCCCATCGGTGCGGACGAAGGTGCCGGGGATTGATGTGACCACTCCACCTGACGACCGATCCTTCCGCAGAGAAATGGCCACGGCCTACCGCTCCGGCTGGCACTTCATCGACCTGGCCACCGCCATCCCCCACAGCGGTGACTCGTTGATGGTGACCGTCTTCGGAGAGCCGGTCGTGGTGACGCGGGACGACGAGGACGACGTACGGGCGTACCGGTGTCTGCGGCGGCCTCGGGGGGCGCCGCAGCCGGTACGGTGCGCCATTCGGTACGGAATGATCTTTGTGAACCTCGATCAGCGCGACCATCGGCTGGACGAGCCGGAGGCCCCGGACGTACGAACCATCGCAGCCACCCCCCGCAGTGCCTGAAGCGATTCCCCCGTCGTTTCAAATCGCTCAGGCGCTTCCCCCCGCAGCGGGGGGGGGGGGGAGGCAAAAAAGCGCGGGGCGCGGCCGGTTTTTTTGATATTGAGGGACCAAAGTTTATAGGAGGAAGATTAATAGTAAAGAGGGGCGCGGACAAAGGATGAGA
>NZ_JBHXTO010000051.1:35144-54898 GCF_042677425.1 Streptomyces sp. NPDC127119
GTCACCTGAACACGGTGACGCCGCTGCAGTTTTCAGGCAAGTTCCGGCAGACATGTTTCAGCAGGCATGCTTCATGCCTTCCCCGGGGCTCCACAAGGGTGAAAACCGGCCTAGTGCCGCGACCGCGCCCCCATGTGTCCTCCGCACGCCCTCCGTGCCGTCAGCAGTTGCCCATCCCGGCCGTCAGGGCGATCTCGATGACCACCCGGGCCGGATTGGGCGACGGCGTCCTGGTGTAGCGCTCGGCGTAGCGGCGCTCGGCCTCCGCGACCCGCTCCGGGTCGCCGGACACCGTCGCGCGCCCCTCCAGCGTCGCCCACCGCCGTCCCTCCAGCTGGCAGACGGCGACCTGCATCCCGTCGGGCCCCGCGGCCAGCACGTTGCGTACTTTCTTGCTGGACTTGGAGGCGATGACCCGAGCCAGACCGGCCTCGGGATCGTATGTGACGCCGACGGGCACCACATGCGGGGTGCCGTCGGGACGGAAGGTGCTCAGGGTGCAGACGTGGCGTTCCCGCCAGAAGGCGAGATAGGAGTCGCCGGGATCGCGCGGGTTCACGGGGTACGAGGCCATGGACCGGAACCTAGCCCGTTGAGGGCGCTGAGTCCCCCCGAGCCCCCTTGAGTGGAATAGACTCAACTTTGTGTACGTTGGTTGGGTCAGCCAACACCGCACGAGTTACGAGCGTGAGTACGAGCACGAGGAGGAGAACGCGAACGTGGACGCCGAGCTGACCAACAGGAGCCGGGACGCCATCAACGCGGCCAGCAGCAGGGCCGTGTCCGAAGGTCACCCCGACCTCACCCCCGCGCACCTGCTGCTCGCGCTGCTGGCCGGGCAGGAGAACGAGAACATCATCGACCTGCTGGCCGCGGTCGAGGCCGACCAGGCCGCCGTACGGGCCGGCGCCGAGCGCGTCCTCGCCGCGCTGCCCAGTGTGACCGGCTCCACCGTCGCCCCGCCGCAGCCCAACCGCGAGCTGCTGGCGGTCATCACCGACGCGAGCGAGCGGGCCAAGGAGCTGGGGGACGAGTACCTCTCCACCGAGCACATGCTGATCGCGATCGCCGCCAAGGGCGGCCAGGTCGGCGACATACTCTCCCAGCAGGGGGCCAGCGCCAAGAAGCTGCTGGACGCGTTCGAGAAGAGCAGGGGAGGGCGCCGGGTGACCACCCCGGATCCCGAGGGCCAGTACAAGGCACTCGAAAAGTTCGGTACCGACTTCACCGCCGCGGCCCGGGACGGCAAGCTCGACCCGGTCATCGGCCGCGACCAGGAGATCCGCCGCGTCGTACAGGTCCTGTCGCGGCGCACCAAGAACAACCCCGTCCTCATCGGGGAGCCCGGCGTCGGCAAGACCGCCGTGGTGGAGGGCCTCGCCCAGCGGATCGTCAAGGGCGATGTGCCCGAGTCCCTCAAGAACAAGCGGCTCGTCTCGCTCGACCTGGGCGCGATGGTCGCGGGCGCCAAGTACCGCGGCGAGTTCGAGGAGCGGCTCAAGACCGTCCTCGCGGAGATCAAGGACTCCGACGGCCAGATCATCACCTTCATCGACGAGCTGCACACCGTCGTCGGCGCGGGCGCGGGCGGCGATTCCGCCATGGACGCCGGCAACATGCTGAAGCCCATGCTCGCCCGCGGCGAGCTGCGCATGGTCGGCGCCACCACGCTGGACGAGTACCGCGAGCGCATCGAGAAGGACCCGGCGCTGGAGCGGCGCTTCCAGCAGGTGCTGGTCGCCGAGCCGAGCGTCGAGGACACCATCGCCATCCTGCGCGGCCTCAAGGGCCGGTACGAGGCCCACCACAAGGTGGTGATCGCGGACAGCGCGCTCGTCGCCGCCGCGACCCTCTCCGACCGGTACATCACCTCCCGCTTCCTGCCCGACAAGGCCATCGACCTCGTCGACGAGTCCGCGTCCCGGCTGCGGATGGAGATCGACTCCTCGCCCGTCGAGATCGACGAGCTCCAGCGGGTCGTCGACCGGCTGCGCATGGAGGAGCTGGCCCTTGAGAGGGAGACCGACGCGGCCTCCAAGCAGCGCTTGGAGAAGCTGCGCCGCGACCTCGCCGACAAGGAGGAGGAACTGCGCGGCCTCACCGCCCGCTGGGAGAAGGAGAAGCAGTCCCTCAACCGCGTCGGTGAACTGAAGGAGCGGCTCGACGGGCTGCGCGGCCAGGCCGAGCGGGCCCAGCGCGACGGCGACTTCGACACCGCCTCCAAGCTGCTCTACGGCGAGATCCCCACCCTGGAGAGGGACCTGGAGGAGGCCTCCGAGGCCGAGGTGGAGGCCGCCAAGGGCACGATGGTGAAGGAGGAGGTCGGCCCCGACGACATCGCGGACGTGGTCGGCGCCTGGACCGGCATCCCCGCCGGCCGCCTCCTGGAGGGCGAGACGCAGAAACTGCTGCGCATGGAGGAGGAGCTGGGCCGCCGCCTGATCGGCCAGAGCGAGGCCGTACAGGCCGTCTCCGACGCCGTACGCCGTACGCGCGCCGGGATCGCCGACCCGGACCGGCCCACCGGTTCGTTCCTCTTCCTCGGTCCCACCGGTGTCGGCAAGACCGAGCTGGCCAAGGCCCTCGCGGACTTCCTCTTCGACGACGAGCGGGCCATGATCCGCATCGACATGTCGGAGTACGGCGAGAAGCACAGCGTGGCCCGCCTCGTCGGCGCGCCTCCCGGCTACATCGGCTACGAGGAGGGCGGCCAGCTCACCGAGGCGGTGCGCAGGCGCCCGTACAGCGTCGTGCTCCTGGACGAGGTGGAGAAGGCGCACCCGGAGGTCTTCGACGTCCTGCTCCAGGTCCTGGACGACGGCCGTCTCACCGACGGGCAGGGCCGGACGGTCGACTTCCGCAACACCATCCTGGTCCTCACCTCGAACCTGGGCAGCCATTTCCTGGTCGACCCCGTCACGAGCGAGCAGCAGAAGAAGGAACAGGTCATGGAGGTGGTGAGGGCTTCTTTCAAGCCGGAGTTCCTCAACCGGCTCGACGACCTGGTGGTCTTCTCGGCGCTGAACAGGACGGAACTGGAACGCATCGCCAAGCTCCAGGTCGGCCGGCTCGCGAAGCGGCTCGCCGAGCGCCGGCTCACCCTGGAGATCACCGACGAGGCGCTGGCCTGGCTCGCGGACGAGGGCAACGACCCGGCGTACGGGGCCCGGCCGCTGCGCCGGCTCGTCCAGACCGCCATCGGTGACCGGCTGGCCAAGGAGATCCTCTCCGGCGAGGTCAAGGACGGCGACACGGTCCGCGTGGACGCCTTCGGCGACGGCCTGATCGTCGGACCCGCGACGGGACCCGTGACGGTCGCCACGGAGGGCCCGGCGAGCGGTCCTGCGGACGGACCCGCGAGCGGCCCGGCGCTGGGCAAAACGCTCTGAGCGGAATTCCGTCACCGGCGGGGGCGGGGGTTGCGGGCCCCCGCCCCGCATGGGGGAGGATGGCGGAATCCGTACGAAGGGAAAATCACGGTGAGCATCGACCCGTCCTCGATTCCGAACTTCGGGGGCCAGCCAGAGCCGAACCCCGGCGGACCGGCGGGCCCCGTCGTCCCGGATCAGGACCTTGTGAAGCAGCTCCTGGACCAGATGGAGCTGAAGTATGTCGTCGACGACGAGGGAGACCTCGCGGCGCCGTGGGAGCAGTTCCGTACGTACTTCATGTTCCGCGGTGAGGACGACCAGCAGGTCTTCTCGGTGCGGACGTTCTACGACCGGCCGCACCAGATCGACGAGAAGCACCAGATCCTCGAATCGATCGACGACTGGAACCGGCGCACGCTGTGGCCCAAGGTCTACAGCCACACGCACGACGACGGCACCGTCCGCCTCATCGGCGAGGCGCAGATGCTGATCGGCACGGGCGTCAGCCTGGAGCACTTCGTGTCGTCGACGGTCAGCTGGGTGCGGGCCGCCATCGAGTTCGACAAGTGGCTCGTCGAGCAGCTCGGCCTGGAGCAGGAGATCGACGAGGCCGAGAAGCCCGAAGAGGACGAGTAGTCCGCACGGAGGCCGTCCTCACCTCAGAGCGGCTTGTGGGCCAGTACGACCAGATACGCCCCGTACGCGAACGAGAGCCCGGCCAGGGCGCCGACCACCAGGGTCGCGTGCCACGGCCGGGCTCTCGCCGTCCGCACCAGCGCGCACGCGAGGGGCAGCAGCAGCGGGAACGCCGGCAGCAGGAACCGCGGCTTGCACTCGAAGAACCCGGCGCCGCCCGCCGCCACGAACATGAGTACGCCCGCGTAGACCAGCAGCGGCAGGGGAGCGCGGTCCGCGAGCAGCAGCCCGTACATCAGCAGGGCCGCCGCGACGATCACCATCGACATCGGGAAGACGAGCAGGTCGCCCTCCAGCAGCAGATGCCGTACGAAGCGCAGCGCGTCCAGGCCGAAGTCGAAGCGTGAGCCCCACAGCCGCTGCACCTCGAAGTACCCGCCGAGCGGATCGCCCTGCCGCCGCCCCACCCACAGCACGTACGCCAGCCAGCCGAGCGGGGCGAGCGCCGCGCCCGTCCACAGCCTGTGGGTAACTTTTCCGCGCCGCCGGTACAGCTCGTACGCCGCCGCCGCGAGGACCGCCGCGGCGACCGCGAACCCGTTCGGCCGGGCCAGCCCCGCGCCCACCGCGAGGGCGCCCGCCCAGACCCACCGGCCGGTGAGGACGGCGTACAGCGACCAGGCCGCGAAGGCGGTCAGGACCGGCTCCGTGTACGCCATCGACAGCACGACCGAGTGCGGCAGCAGGGCCCACAGGAGGACGAGGGCGGTGGCGACGGCCCGGTCGTGCAGCCGGGCCCCGATCGCGTAGATCCCGCAGGCGGCGACCCCGGCGGCCGTCCAGGACACCAGCAGCCCGGCGGCGGGCCCGCTGAGCGGGGTGATCTCCATGACGGCCCGCAGCAGCCCCGGATAGAGCGGGAAGAACGCCAGGTCGCTGTGGACGACGTCGGGGTGGAACCGCAGGCTGCGCCCGTAGCCGTCCCCGGCGATCCGCAGATACCAGATGGAGTCCCAGGACCGCCCGAGCAGCAGTACGGGATGCTCGCCGACCGCCCACGCGGCCAGGGCCACGGCCGCGGCACCCAGCAGCCGGGCCGCCACGAACAGCCCGAGAGCGGTGCCCATCGTGGCGGCGAGAACGGGCCGGGACCGCGCCGGACGCGGGGTCCCGGCGGGTGGCGTGACGGTGGGGGGCGCGAGGGTACGGGCGAGGGTCACATCCGAAACATTGAAGGCAATCCACACCATTTGCGAGCAACGCGCGGCCGGGCGGGTCCGGTTCACCCCGTTTTTCCCCAGGCGCGGCGCGCCTGCGTGACAACCTCCCCATGCGCCGGACGGCGAGGCGGCGGGCCGGCTGCGCACCTCGCGGTGAGCACGCGCGTCACACGGATCGAGCGGGTGTCCGGGGCGCGGGCGGCCGGGCCCCGGTCGCCGTCCGTTTCGCGGGTGCACCGTGCCCTTGTCCGCGAGGGTCCGGCAAGCCACTGACCTCCCCAAAGAACCGGGGGAAAGAACTACCCGCCCACCCGCCCTCCCTGCGCGGGAAGCCCGCGTCACCCGTCCGAGTGACCGGCTTGCAGCAGCGAGATCCGGGCGGCTACGTTCGCCGCGACAACCGCAAACAGATACGGCCCCCGGCCGGGACTGGCATCCCGAACGAGGGCCTGACCAACTAGGAAGAACCAACCTTCCCGATGGCTGATTCGCAGTCTAACGCGCGCCCGCGCGCCGACGCCGGAGCTCCGACTTCCGGCGTGATCCGTGTACGCACCCGCCTCACCGCCGACTTCACCGTCCTCGCCAACGCCCTCGCCCAGCGACGCGGCAGCGCGGTCACGATCGGCGTCGCGGCGTACATCTCCTCCCTGCCCGACGGTTCCCCCGTGACGATCACCGCCCTGTGCGAGCACTTCAGCGAGGGCGAGATCCTGATCTCGCGAGCGCTCAGGGAACTCGAATCGGCCGGATACCTGGAACGCCGCCGCGAGCGGACGCCCACCGGACAGGTCCGTACCCGCACGTACTTCTACGACGTCCCCGGCGGCGGCGTACCGAATCCGGACGGGCCTACTGAGCCGCCCAGGCCACCCCGGCCCCGGAAGCGAGGCCCTGTCGCGGAGGCGGTTCCGCCCGCGCGAGAAGCGGTGCAGGAGACAGCACGGCCGCAGGTGTACGCCGAGCCCGAGCCACCGGCCCCGCTCGCCGACACCGACATCGACCCTCGAGCTGTTGCCGTACTTGCCGCTCTGCGCGGGATCGACCCCCGCCTCGTGCTGTCCGAGCAGGAGGCCGCCCGGCTCGCCCCGGCCGTCACCGAGTGGCTCGCGGCAGGCCTTCTGCCCACACACATCACGGACCACCTCACCGCCCGGCTCCCCGACACCTTCCTGACCCGCCCGGCCGGCCTCCTCGCCTACCGGCTCAAGGAGACCCCGCTCGCCCCGCCCGTACGGGTCGGAAGCCCGGAGTCCCCTGTACGTCCGGCGGTCGTACCCCTCCGGAACTGCGACGGCTGCGACCGGGGCTTCCGCGCGCCGCAACCGGGCCGTTGCCGGGACTGCCGCTCCCAAGCCCCATTTCGTGCGGCCGGCTGAGCCGATGGCCTGGTGTGCGGCCCTCAGCCCGCGAGCGTCTTGAGGCGGCTCACCGCTTCCTCCAGGACCGATGTCTGCTTGCAGAACGCGAACCTGACGAAGGGTGCCCCGGCGTCCCGGTGGTCGTAGAAGACCGCGTTCGGGATGGCGACGACACCGGCCCGCTCGGGGAGGGCGCGGCAGAAGGCGAAGCCGTCGCTCTCGCCGAGCGGCCGGATGTCGGTGGTGACGAAGTACGTCCCGGCGGGTGTGAAGACCCCGAAGCCCGCCTCCGCGAGCCCCGCGCTCAGCAGGTCCCGCTTGGCCAGCATGTCCGCGCGGAACGCGTCGAAGTACGTGTCGGGCAGCGCCAGCGCCTCGGCTACCGCGTACTGGAAGGGCCCCGAGGCCACGTACGTGAGGAACTGCTTCGCCGACCGGACCGCCGTCACCAGTTCGGGTGAGGCGGTCACCCAGCCGACCTTCCAGCCGGTGAACGAGAACGTCTTGCCCGCCGACCCGATGCTGACCGTGCGCCCGCGCATCCCGGGCAGGGTCGCGAGCGGTACGTGCTCGGCCTCGTCGAAGACCAGGTGCTCGTACACCTCGTCGGTGACGACCAGCAGATCCCGCTCGACGGCCAGCTCGGCGATCGCGGTCAGCTCCTCGCGGGTGAGGACCGTGCCGGTCGGGTTGTGCGGGGTGTTGATCAGCAGCAGCCGGGTGTTGTCCGTGACCGCGTCGCGCAGCTCGTCGAGGTCCAGCCGGAACCGCCGCCGCACGACCCCGTCGTCCCCGGTCTCCTCGTGCGGCCTCAGGGTGACCGGCACGCGTGTACCGCCCGCCATCGCGATGCAGGCCGCGTACGAGTCGTAGTACGGCTCCAGCGCGATCACCTCGTCGCCGGGCTCCAGCAGGGCGAGCAGGGTGGCCGCGATGGCCTCGGTCGCGCCCGCCGTGACGAGGACCTCGGTGGCGGGGTCGTACGTCAGGCCGTACCGGCGCTCCTGGTGCGCGGCGATCGCCGTACGCAGCTCGGGGACGCCGGGCCCCGGCGGGTACTGGTTCCCGCGCCCGTCGCGCAGCGCCCGCACGGCCGCCTCCCGGATCTCCTCGGGGCCGTCCGTGTCGGGAAAGCCCTGCCCGAGATTGATCGAGCCGGTACTCAGGGCGAGGGCCGACATCTCGGCGAAGATCGTGGTGCCGAACTCGGCGAGACGGCGGTTGAGGAGGGGGCGGCGTGCACTGGAGGTCATGACGGCCATCCTGCGCTCAACCTCTGGAGTTGCTCAACTCTGCTTTGGTCCGTGAGACGAGAGGGCATCCCCCTCCCACGCGAGACGCACACCCGGGTGTGCGGCCGGAATCGCAGCAGCAGTCACAGCAGCAGTCACAGCAAGGATCACGGCAGGAAACAGGCAGCAGACAGACGAGAAGCAGAGCCCACGGGGGGCCGCTTCGGGGGAACGGAAGGAGGGTGGCGCCATGGTCTTCGGCATCATCCTGGCGTTGTTCGTCGTGGGGTTCGTGGTGGTCATGGTCGTGCGGAGCGCATCCGGCGGCCGGGGTCGCGGTCGTGGCCGGGGGCGTTCGCGCCGCGGCAGCGGTAGCGGTAGCGCCAGCTGGTGGGCTGGCGGGGCGGCGGGCGGGGGCGACGGTGGCTCCTCCTGTTCGTCGGGCTCTTCGGGTCATCACTCCTCGTGCGGCGGGGGGTCGTCCTGCGGCGGCGGCTCGTCCTGCGGGGGTGGCGGCGGAGGCGGATGCGGCGGAGGCAGCTGACACGGGGCAGCCGAGCTCCGGGCGGAGGCCGGGCCGCGGGTGGCGGCCCGGATCCGCGCGACCGCGTCCGGTCGTATGAGCGCCCTTCGGGAGACATCTCCCGAAGGGCGCTTCGTCGTTGTGGGGGCGTGAAGCATTTTGCGAGCCCCCCAGGGGCGCACTTTCTGGTTGAACAGTTGAGCTGTGGAGCCCTCGGGGGGATGGAAACCCTACGAAGTTGGGTAAAAACGCTGTGGCGGACGCGCCGTTCATGATTCCCTCGTATCGCCGACGCAGACCCTGGAACCACCTTCTGACCTGGCCGACCGGGCCCGGATCACCGCCCGGCGCCGACCGGGGTGCGACGGACCGACCCCACCCTTGCGTGCAGCGGAGCCGACCCATGCTCACGACCCTCAACACCGCCTACACCGACACGCGCGCGGCCGATCTCGCCTGGGCACTCGGACGCGAGCCGCTGCCCGCGCTCGCCACCCTCGACATCGAACTCGCGGACGCGAAACTGCAGTTGAGGCTGCTGGGCGCGTCCCACCAGGTGCTCCTCGAGGAGGACCGGGGCACGTGTTCGGAGACCGTGGCCTGTATCGCGGGCAGCAGTTCACCGCTGCCGCTCGGCGTCGCCAAGCGGGCGGGCGACTGGGAGTACGAGTTCGCCGCGCGCGTGGAGACGCTGTCGCGTGGCTCCTTCGCCGGCCGGGCGCAGGAGTTGCTCGCCCTCGTCGCCGACCATCCGAACGGACTGGCGGGGGTCTTCCCCGGCAGCCCGCACGCCTTCACCGCGATGCTCGCGCAGCGCCACGGGGGCCAGGTGCACTGGCGCACCTGGCACGCGTACCCCCAGGAGGGCCAACTGGTCGCCACCCGCACGAAGGTGGGGGTACGCGTGCCCGCACCCCTCTAAGGCACGTCCTGGGCAGGTTCGGGGCGGGCTCCGGGTGCGTCCGGGGAGGGGGTCCCGAAACGGTCAAAGTATGCGCGGGCGACGGTATTTACACACGTGTGGGTGACAGGACGCAGTGAAACCGTGACGTAGCGTTCCCTGAATGATCGAGCCGCACGCGCCCGCCCCACCCGGTACGGCCCCGCCGCCCCGCCGCGGCGCGGGCCAGGCGCGTCTGCCGGTCAGGCCCGCCACAGGCCGGTTCCTCGTCCTCGCCGGCGTGTTCGTCTGCGCGGCCTGTGGACTGGTGTACGAACTGGAACTGGTCGCCCTCGCCTCGTACTTGATCAGCGACTCCATCACCCAGGCCTCCGTCGTCCTGTCCGTGATGGTCTTCGCGATGGGCATCGGCTCGCTCCTCGCCAAACGGCTGCGCTGTCGCGCCGCGGCCGGATTCGGCGCCGTGGAGGCCCTGCTCGCCCTCGTCGGCGGCTGCAGCGCGATGGCCCTGTACGCCGTCTTCGCCTGGACGGGTGACTGGGGCGGCGCCTGGGCGAACGGCTCCAGCTACCTCCTCGTCGGCTTCTCCCTCGCCATCGGGCTGCTCATCGGCGCCGAGGTGCCCCTGCTGATGGAACTGATCCAGCGCGTGCGCAGGCAGGACGCGGGCGGGGCCGTCGCCGATCTGTTCGCCGCGGACTACGTGGGCGCGCTGGCCGGCGGACTCGCGTTCCCGTTCCTGCTGCTGCCCCTGCTCGGCCAGTTGACCGCGACGCTGATCACCGGGACGGTCAACGCGATCGCCGGCGCCGCGCTCGTGCTGGGCCTGTTCCGGCAGGACCTCACCCGGCGCGTCCGCTGGCTGCTCGTCGTCGCCAACCTCCTCGTCCTCGCGCTGCTCGCCTCGGCCGCCGTCCTCGTCGACGACTTCGAACGGTCCGCGCGCCACGCGATGTACGGCCGGGACGTCCGGGTGGCGATGCACACCGACGTCCAGGACGTCGTCCTCACCGGCGGCGCCGACGGCAGCCGGCTCGACCTCTATCTCGACGGCCGGCTGCGGGTCAGCGGCAGCGACGAGCGCCGCTACCACGAGGCCCTCGTGCACCCCGCGATGAACGGTCCCCACGCGCGCGTGCTCGTCCTCGGCGGCGGCGACGGGCTCGCCGTGCGCGAGGTGCTGCGACACCGCGGCGTACGGCGGGTCGACGTCGTCGAACTCGACACACAGTTCGTGGAGTTGGCGCGCACCGATCCGGCGCTGTCCGCGCTGAACGACCACGCGTACGGGGATCCGCGGGTACGGGTCGTCGCCGCGGACGCGTTCGGGTGGCTGCGGCAGGCCCCGCGGGACGCGTACGACGTGGTCGTCTCCGATCTGCCCGACCCCGAGGACACGTCCAGTACGAAGCTGTACTCGCAGGAGTTCTACGGGCTGGCCCGCGAGGTGCTCAGCGCCGGCGGGCGGCTCGTCGTGCACGCGGGACCCGTGGCGGCACGGCCGCGCGCGTTCTGGACGGTCGACGCGACGGTACGGGCGGCGGGGCTGCGGACGGTGCCGTACTCGGTGGGTGGCCGTGACTCCGAGGTGACGGACGGGTCGCGGGTTCCGCACGACTGGGGGTTCGTGCTCGCGTCGCGCGCCCGTCCGCAGCTGCGGACGGCGGCGGGGGCGCCGGGCGTGCGGTCCCTCCAGGCGGGCGTCCGGGCGGCGGCGCGCACCCGGCTGGGGGGCCTGCCGCCCTCGACGCTGGTGCACCCGAGATACGCCGACTGAGGTGCCGTACGCGTCCGTCTGCGGCGGATCCGGGGGAATCCCCGCATGTACGGGTGCGGTGCCGGTGGCGCTGGGTAGGCTCGGCCGACATGGAGCATGAGGTGTTCGTTCCGGTTCCCGTCGAGCGTCTGCGCGAGGCTCTCGCCGATCCCACGCGGGTGGCGCGGGCGCTGCCCGGTCTCCAGCAGGACGCGGGGACGGCGCCCGTCTCCGGCCGCCTGAAGGTACGGATCGGCGGGCACTCCATCACGTACCGGGGGACCCTCGGTGTGTCCCCGCGGGACGACGGCTCGTACGCCGTCGAGGCCGATGCGACGGAGGCGCGGGGGACGGGGACGGTGAAGCTCGCGCTCACGCTGGCCGTGCTGCCGGCCGAAGGGGGCTCGACGCTCACCTTCGCCGGGACGGCCTCGGCGGACGGGCGTATCGCCGATCTGCCGGCGGACGAGGTGGCGTCGGCGACGACGCGCCTGCTGAACCGGTTCGCGGAACACTTGGCGCCTGAGCCGGAGCCCGAACCGGAGCCTGCGGAGGCGTCCGTCGAGCCCGAGCCCGGCCCCGAGGCGATTGAGGAGCCCCACTCCTCGCACGTGCCGTTCGCCGAGGGCGACTTCGTCGGAGGCTTCGAGGACGACGGGACCCTGCCGCCGGGGGCGCCGGCCGAGGCCGCGCATGCGCGGCGCACGATGATCGGCCGCAGCGCGGAGGAGGTCGACCACGCGCCGCCGCGGGGGCGGTACGCGCCCGTGCCGGCGCCCGAGTCCGCGGGCGGCAGCGCGGTCCTCCGCTGGGCCGCGCCCGCGGCGGCGCTGGCGCTGGCCTCGGCGATCGTGGTGGGCCGGGCACTCCGCAAACGCCACTGACCGCTGGGCCGCGGGGTTGAACGGTTCTGCCTGCGGCCGGCTCATGGCGCGCGGTGCGTTCTTCGCCTGCGGGCGGGTGGGGGTCGCCCGCGCAGTTCCCCGCGCCCCTGACGGGGCCCGACCACGGACGACCCGCAGCGGACAGGCCCCGCCAAGGGGCGCGAGGAACTGCGCGCCCAGCCACGCACGGCCCGCAGCCGACAGACGCCAGGTCCCCCCCGGGGCGCGGGGAACTGCGCGCCCAGCCACGCACGGTCTGCGGCCGATGGACGGCAGGTGCCCCCCCCCAGGGGCGCGAGGAACTGCGCGCTCAGCCACGGGTGGTCTGCAGTCGGCATGGTGGGCGCGGTGGGTGTTTTGTCTGCGGGCAGTGGGGGTGGGCCGCGCGGTTCCCCGCGCCCCTGCGGGGCCCTGGGGCCCGTATCCCGGGGTGCACCCCGTAGGGTCGTCGCGTGAGTAACGAAGACATCACGCTGACCGCCGGCGACGCGCAAGCGACCGTGCAGCCGGGCAACGGCGGACGGATCGGCGGACTGAAGGTCGACGGCGTCGAACTGCTGCGCCAGGGCGACAAGTTCGGCTGCTTCCCCATGGTCCCGTGGTGCGGCCGCACCAGGGACGGCCGCTTCCTGAACGGTGCCATCCCCCACCAACTGCCTCTCAACTCCCCACCCCACGCCATCCACGGCACCGCCCGTGACGCCGCCTGGCGCATCGCCCGCAAGAGCGCAGACGAAGCCGTCATCACGTACGACCTCGTCGACCCCTGGCCGTACGCCGGCCGTGTCACCCAGGTCGTCAAGCTGACCGGGGACTCCCTGACGCTCACCATGTCGGTGGAGACGTACGGGGATTCGTTCCCGGCGCAGATCGGCTGGCATCCCTGGTTCAACCGCACCCTCGGCGGCGGCGAGGGCGTGCGCGTCGACTTCGATGCCGACTGGCAGGAGGAGCGCGGCGACGACCATCTGCCGACCGGCCGCCGGATCGACCCGCGGCCCAGCCCCTGGGACGACTGCTTCGGGATGCCCGACGGCGTCGACGTCACCCTCACCTGGCCGGGACAGCTGGAGCTGAACGTGGCCGGCCGCGAGCAGTGGGTCGTCGTGTACGACGAGCAGGAGGCCGCGGTGTGCGTGGAGCCGCAGACCGGGCCGCCCAACGGCCTGAACACCCTGCCGCGCCTGGTCACCCCCATCGACCCCCTGGAAGCCGCCACCACCTGGACCTGGCGCCGCCTCTAAGCTGACCCGCATGAGCGACGACGTACGCGGCGAGTTGCTGCAGCAGATCAAGGACAAGGCCGTGGTGCACGGCAAGGTGACCCTCTCCTCCGGGATCGAGGCCGACTACTACGTCGACCTGCGCCGGGTCACCCTGGACGGCGAGGCCGCCCCGCTGGTCGGTCAGGTGCTCCTCGACCTGACGGCGGACCTGGACTTCGACGCGGTCGGCGGCCTCACCATGGGCGCCGACCCGGTGGCCACGGCCCTGCTGCACGCCGCAGCCGCGCGCGGCCGGCGCGTCGACGCCTTCGTCGTCCGCAAGGAGGCGAAGGCGCACGGCCTGCAGCGCAGGGTCGAGGGCCCGGACATCGCGGGCCGCCGCGTGCTCGTCGTGGAGGACACCTCGACGACCGGCGGCTCCCCGCTCGCCGCCGTCGAGGCGGTGCGCGAGGCCGGCGCGGAGGTCGTCGGTGTGGCGACCATCGTCGACCGCGCCACCGGCGCCGCGGAGAAGATCCGGGAAGCCGCCGGTGTCCCCTACCTCTTCGCGTACTCCAAGGACGAGCTCGGCCTCGCCTGAGCGAGTACCGAGCGAGCACCGAGCGAGGCCGGAGCATCCGGTCATGTCTGGAAAGATGGGGCCGACGATGACGTCGCCCCCTAGGTCAGGGTTCTCAGCAGAACGCCACCCGCACATACAAGGAGCGGACAGATGCCCATCGCAACCCCCGAGGTCTACAACGAGATGCTCGACCGGGCGAAGGCAGGCAAGTTCGCCTACCCGGCCATCAATGTGACCTCGACGCAGACCCTGCACGCTGCGCTCCGCGGCTTCGCGGAGGCCGAGAGCGACGGCATCATCCAGATCTCCACGGGCGGTGCGGAGTTCCTGGGCGGCCAGCACAAGAAGGACATGGTCACCGGCGCGGTGGCGCTGGCCGAGTTCGCGCACATCGTCGCCGCGAAGTACGACGTCACGGTCGCCCTGCACACGGACCACTGCCCGAAGGACAAGCTCGACGGGTACGTACGTCCGCTGATCGCGGTCTCCGAGGAGCGCGTCAAGGCCGGCCGCAACCCGCTGTTCCAGTCGCACATGTGGGACGGCTCCGCGGAGACCCTCGACGACAACCTGGCCATCGCGCAGGAGCTGCTGGCCCGCGCCGCCGCCGCGAAGATCATCCTTGAGGTGGAGATCACCCCGACCGGTGGTGAGGAGGACGGCGTCACGCACGAGATCAACGACTCCCTCTACACCACGGTCGACGACGCGTTCCGTACGGTCGAGGCCCTGGGCCTGGGCGAGAAGGGCCGCTACCTGCTGGCCGCGTCCTTCGGCAACGTGCACGGCGTCTACAAGCCGGGCAACGTCGTTCTGCGCCCCGAGCTCCTCAAGGAGCTGAACGAGGGCGTGGCGGCGAAGTACAACAAGCCGTCCCCGTTCGACTTCGTCTTCCACGGCGGCTCCGGCTCCTCGGAGGAGGAGATCCGCACGGCCCTGGAGAACGGCGTCGTGAAGATGAACATCGACACGGACACCCAGTACGCGTTCACGCGCCCGGTCGCGGACCACATGTTCCGCAACTACGACGGCGTCCTGAAGGTCGACGGCGAGGTCGGCAACAAGAAGACGTACGACCCCCGCACCTGGGGCAAGCTCGCCGAGGGCTCGATGGCCGCGCGCGTCACCCAGGCCTGCGGCAACCTGCGCTCCACCGGCACGAAGATCAAGTAGCCGAGCGGGAAAGTAGCCGAGCGGGAAAGTACGCGCACTCCGTACAGCGGGGCCCGGTTGTCCACAGGGACGGCCGGGCCCCGCCGTCTGTCCGTATGATCCGGAACATGGCTGACCCGACGCCCCCGTCCCAGGAGTCCCCTTCCCCGGTCCCTTCCCCGGTCCCGTCTCCGTCCCCGGCCGTCCGGATGTCCTCCTCCACGGGCAAGTGGATCCTGCTGACCACGGTCCTCGGTTCCAGCATGGCGATGCTCGACTCGACCGTGGTGAACGTGGCGCTGCCGACCATCGGCCGCGACCTCGACGCCGACCTGGCCGGTCTCCAGTGGACCGTCAACGCCTACATGCTGACCCTCGCGGGACTCATCCTCCTGGGCGGCGCCCTCGGCGACCGCTTCGGACGGCGGAAGGTGTTCGTCGTCGGCGTGGTGTGGTTCGCGGCGGCCTCCCTGCTGTGCGGGCTCGCACCGAACGCGAGCGTGCTCGTCGCCGCCCGCGCGCTCCAGGGCGTCGGCGGGGCGCTGCTCACCCCCGGCTCGCTGGCCCTCATCCAGGCGTCGTTCCACCCGGAGGACCGGGCGCGGGCCGTCGGTCTGTGGTCCGGTTTCGGCGGCATCGGCGCGGCGGTCGGCCCCTTCCTGGGCGGCTGGCTGGTGGACGGCCCCGGCTGGCGCTGGGTGTTCCTGCTGAACGTCCCGCTGGCTCTGCTGTGCGCCCCGATCGCCCTGAGACACGTACCGGAGTCGAAGGACGACCGGGTCCACGGGCGCGGCTTCGACGTGCTCGGCGCGGCCCTCGGTGCGTTGTCGCTGGCCCTGGTGACGTACGCCCTCATCGAGGCGCCCGGCGGTTCGGTGCCCGTCGTGGCGTTGACGGCGGCGGCCGGTGTCGCGGCGGGCGTCGCCTTCGTGGCCGTGGAGAAGCGGCGGCCCGACCCGATGATGCCGCTCGACATCTTCGCGTCCCGCCAGTTCACGGCGGTCAACCTCGTCACCCTGTGCGTGTACGCGGCCTTCGGCGGGTTCTTCTTCCTCTCCGCGGTCCAGCTCCAGGTCGTGGCCGGTTACTCGGCGCTCGGCGCCGGTACGGCGCTGCTGCCGACGACGGTCCTCATGCTGCTGCTGTCGGCCCGCTCGGGCGAGCTGGCCCAGCGCATCGGCCCGCGCATCCCGCTCACCGTCGGCCCGCTGCTGTGCGCGACCGGGATGCTGCTGATGCTGAGAGTGGGCGAGGACGCCTCGTACGCGGCCGACGTGCTGCCCGCCGTCCTGGTGCTCGGCACCGGCATGGTGACGCTGGTGGCGCCCCTCACCGCGACCGTGCTGGCCTCCGTGGACACCGGCAGGGCGGGGCTCGCCAGCGGCATCAACAACGCGGCGGCCCGCGCCGCGGGTCTCGTCGCGGTGGCCGCGCTGCCGCTGCTGGCCGGGATGGGCGAGGAGGCGTACCGGTCGGCGGACGCCTTCGACGACGCGTTCCGGCGGGCCATGCCCCTGTGCGCGGGCATCCTGGTGGTGGGCGCGGTGATCGCCTTCGCGACCGTGCGCAAGCCCCCGCCGGGCTGTCTGCGGCCGGAATGCCTCACGCACGGCAGCGTGACGGCTCCGCCGCTGGAGCCGAACCAGTCGCGGGGACGGCTGGAGTAGCCCGCCCGCCCTCTCTCCATCCCCGCACCGGTCGACGGGTCGGATGACCGGCGCCCGTCGACGGGACCAGGGAGCGGGCCGTGCCGGTACGTAGAAAGTCCGCCGCGTAGGGCTCCCGCGGAAAAGCCCGACCCTCCAACTGAGAGCCGTATGCACGGGGGCGGCGGACTCGACGTACCGGCACGGCCCGCTCCCACCCCGACGCACCCGTGGTCCATCCCTGGCCCATCCCCAGCCCGTCCCGGGCTCACCCCCGGGCCCGGCGGACCCGAGTGCCTGCTCGTGCACCTTTTCGGCCGGGGGAACCCCACCCGTGGCGCCCACGGCGGTCGCGGATAGCGCAAACTGGAACCCATGGCCATTCACGAGAACCTCCTCGGGGGACCGCCCCCGACCCACCTGCCCGACGACCCGGAGCCGCGCGAGCTCCTCGCGAACGGCACGGCGCCCGCCGATGTCGCCGCGAAGTACCCGACCTCCTCGCTCGCCTGGGCGCAGCTGGCCGACGAGGCCTTCGAGCGCGGCAGTGTCGTCGAGTCGTACGCGTACGCCCGTACCGGCTACCACCGCGGCCTCGACTCCCTGCGCCGCGGCGGCTGGAAGGGCCACGGCCCGGTGCCGTGGGAGCACGAGCCGAACCGCGGCTTCCTGCGCGCCCTGCACGGTCTCGCCCGCGCCGCCCAGGCGATCGGCGAGCAGGCGGAGTACGAGCGCTGCGCGCAGTTCCTGAAGGACTCCTCCCCGGCGGCGGCCCAGACCCTGGGCTAGTCCCACGAGCCCTCCACGGGCCGCGTACGCGCAGGTCCGCCTGGTGTGACCAGGCGGACCTTGCGGTTTCGGGGCACGATTGTGGAGGATGCCCGTTGGGGACCGGGGCCCCCGTGTCGGAATTCGGCAGGGGCGGACCGCTACCCGGAGTACAGCAGGAGACAGCGATGTCCCAACAGGCTCAGCCCCACGCAGTGGCTTCGGAGCCCGAGACCCCGCATCTCGACTTCCAGGGAACGACGCCGTACGAGGACTACGTGCAGGCGGACGTTCTCACCCACCTCCAGCACACCCTCTCCGACGACCCCGGAGAGATGGTCTTCCTGGTGACGACCCAGGTCATGGAGCTGTGG
Source organism: Streptomyces sp. NPDC127119 (assembly GCF_042677425.1). Lineage (NCBI taxonomy): Bacteria > Bacillati > Actinomycetota > Actinomycetes > Kitasatosporales > Streptomycetaceae > Streptomyces > Streptomyces sp. NPDC127119. The sequence continues at coordinate 52,757 of NZ_JBHXTO010000051.1, forward strand.
TTCACCGTCATCGTGCACGAGTGGGAGACCGCGGCGAAGGCGCTGCGCGAGGACCGCGTACCGGTCGCGGTGGCCGCCCTGAAGCGTTCGGTACGGGAGCTGGAGGCGCTGAACGCCTCCTGGAAGCCGCTCGGCCAGCTCACTCCGGCCCAGTTCAACTCGTACCGCAGCGCCCTCGGTGAGGGTTCCGGATTCCAGTCGGCGATGTACCGGCGGATGGAGTTCCTGCTCGGCGACAAGTCCGCGTCCATGCTCGTACCGCACCGGGGCGCGCCCCGCGTGCACGCCGAGCTGGAGAAGGCCCTGCACGAGCCGAGCCTGTACGACGAGGTCCTGCGGCTCCTCTCCCGGCGCGGCCACGCGATACCGACCTCAATCGTCCAGCGGGACGTCTCCGGCCGCTACGAGCCCTCGCCCGAGGTCGAAGCCGTCTGGACGGACCTCTACGCGGGCGACGAGAGCTCCGAACTCGCCCGGCTCGGCGAGGCGTTGACCGACGTCGCCGAACTGGTCTGGCGCTGGCGCAACGACCACCTGGTCGCCACCCGCCGCGCGATGGGCTCCAAGACGGGCACCGGCGGCTCGGCGGGCGTGGCCTGGCTGGAGAAGCGGGCCCGCAAGAACGTGTTCCCCGAGCTGTGGACGGCACGGTCCCATGTCTGAGCCGTACGCGGACTTCGACGGCAAGCCGCTCGCGGACAGGGCGGCGGCGCTGGACTCAGCCGACGAACTGGCCGAGGTGCGCGCGCGGTTCGTCCTGGACGACACGGTGTACCTGGACGGGAACTCGCTCGGCGCGCTGCCGCGCTCGGTGCCCGGCCGGGTCGAGGACGTCGTGCGCAGACAGTGGGGTTCGCTGCGGATCAGGTCCTGGGACGAGAGCGGCTGGTGGACCGCGCCGGAACGGATCGGCGACCGGATCGCTCCGCTGGTGGGCGCGGCGCCGGGCCAGATCGTCGTGGGCGACTCGACGAGCGTGAACGTGTTCAAGGCGGTCGTGGGCGCGGTGCGCCTGGCCGGCGGGGGCACGGAAGGGCTGGAGGAGGGGGCCGGCGTCCGGGCGGCGGCAGGCGTCCGGGACGAGATCCTCGTCGACGCGACGACGTTCCCCACGGACGGGTACATCGCCGCGTCGGCGGCCCGGCTCACGGGCTGCACGCTGCGCCCGGTGGCGCCCGAGGAGGTCCCGGACGCCCTGAGCGGCCGGACGGCCGCGGTGCTCCTGAACCACGTCGACTACCGCACGGGCCGCCTGCACGACCTGCCCGCGCTGACGGCCGCGATCCGCGAGGCGGGTGCCGTCTCGATCTGGGACCTCTGCCACAGCGCGGGCGCCCTGCCGGTCGGCCTGGACGAACACGGTGTGGACCTGGCGGTCGGCTGCACCTACAAGTACCTGAACGGCGGCCCGGGTTCACCGGCGTACCTCTACGTCCGCCGGGAGCACCAGGCCCGCTTCGACTCCCCGCTGCCGGGCTGGAACTCCCACGCCGACCCCTTCGGCATGACGCCGGACCACGTCCCGGCCTCCGGCGCGCTGCGCGGGCGGGTCGGCACGCCGGACATCCTCTCCATGCTCGCCCTGGAGGCGGCCCTTGAGGTCTGGGACGACGTCTCGATCGAGGCGGTCCGGGCCAAGTCCCTCGCCCTGACGGACTTCTTCCTGGAGTGCGTGGCCGCGTACGTGCCCGGGGGCGCGGTGGAGTCGGTGACCCCGGCCGGCCACGGGGAGCGGGGGAGCCAGGTCGCGCTGCGGTGCGCGGATGCGGGTGGGGTGATGCGGCGGCTGATCGAGCGGGGTGTGATCGGTGACTTCCGTGAACCCGACATCCTGCGCTTCGGCTTCACGCCGTTGTATGTGGGGTTCGGGGACGTGGAGAGGGCGGCGGGGGTCCTGGGCGGGCTGTTCTGACGGCCGCCGGAGGGTGGGCAGGCGTTTTTCGCCCCCGCCGCCCCCGAACCCCCGGTCCTCAAACGCCGGACGGGCTGGAGGCATCCTTCAGCCCGTCCGGCGTTTGAGGACACAGTGACGGGACGGGTAGGGGCGGCGGGGGCGAGAAAACCCCCTACGCCACGAACACCCCACCCCGAGCGGCGGCAACCGCCGCCGCCGCGGCCCGCTCCCCGGCGCTCTCGTCCGGT
>NZ_JBHXTO010000052.1:0-54750 GCF_042677425.1 Streptomyces sp. NPDC127119
GTTTTTTTTTTTTAACCCCCCCCCGCGCGGGGGGGGCGGGGGCCCGGGCGGGGCCCCCCCGGGGGGGGCCGGGGGGGGGGCCCCCGCCCACCACCTCCCCCCCGCCCCCCCCCGCCGCCCCGCCCCCGGCGCCCGCGCCGGTGGCACAACCGCTGCGCACGGAGTTCCCCTTCGAGCTTCCGCGCGGCTACGTCGACGACGCGGGCACGGTGCACCGGGACGGCGTGATGCGTCTGGCCACCGCCCGGGACGAGTTGATCCCGCTGCGGGACGTCCGTGTCCAGGAGAACCCCGCCTATCTGTCGGTGGTCCTGCTGGGCCGGGTCATCACCCGCCTCGGCACACTGGCGATGGTCCACGACGGCATCGTGGAGAACATGTTCGCCTCGGACCTCGCGTTCCTGCAGGACTTCTACCGGCAGGTCAACGCCGAGGGCCACACCCGCGCCTCCGTGGAGTGCCCCCACTGCTCGGAGCCCTTCGAGGTCGAACTCGGCGGGAGCCGCCTGGGGGAATCGTGACGTACGCGACCGACCGGCTGCACGAGGAGATCGCGTACGTCGCCTACCACTTCCACTGGAGCCAGGAGACGATCCTGGATCTCGAACACCAGGATCGTCGCCGCTACACGGAACAGATCGCGTCCCTGGTGACCCGGGGCGGGGCGGAGGGCTGATCGGTGGGGTTCCTCGACCGACTGAGGGGCGGCGCGGCGGCATCCGCCGCACGTTCCGCTCCCACGGGAGCGCATGCGGATACGGGTACGGGTGCTGGTGCCGTACCCGCTGCGGCCGTTACGGGCACGTCCGACCCGGGCACGGCTGCCGCGGGTACGTCCGCGGGGGCCGGGCCGGTCGCGGTGGTCGGCTGGACGGGGTTGCCGCCGATCCAGCGGGCCGCCCTGGGCCGTACCGGGGTCGCCGACTCCGGGTTCGGCGGCCGGCTGAGCACCTGGCAGAACCCCTCCCTCACCGGGACCCTGTCCCACGCCGTCCTCGACGGGGCGCCGGGCGGGCTGATCAGGAACGCGCTCACCACGTCGGCCGGGCCCGTCTCCGGACTCGAACCGCCGTCGCGCGTCCTGCCGGTGGCGGGGCCCGACGTGCCCGAGGCCGCCCCGTCCCCTGCGGTCGGCGACGCACCACCGGTACAGCGCGCGTCCCTGCCCGTCACGGCGTCCCGCCCGACGGGCCCCCGGGTGACCGCGGTACCCCCCAGGCCCCACCGGCAGAGCCAGCTGACCAGGGCGCCCGCCACGCCCGCAGTACAGCGGCGGGCTCTGCCGGTGGCCCGGCGCGCGGTTTCGACGCCGCCGCCCGCTCCGGCTCCGGCCCCGGCGCCAACTCCGTCTCCGGCCCCGGCTCCGGCCGCGACCGGGGGGCCGGGCGCCGCTTCGTCCGGGCCCGCTTCGTCCGGGCCCGCTTCGTCCGGTCCCGCTTCGTCCGGGCCCAGTTCGGCCGGACCCATTTCGTCCGGCCCCGCCCCGCAGGGTCCCGTCCCGTCGGGTCCCGCTTCGGCCGGTCCCGTCCGGTCGGGTCCCGCTCCGTCGCGGCCCGCTTCGTCGGCTCCTGCCTCGTCCGGGCCCGCCTCGCCGGGTCCCGTCCCGTCGACGCCCGCTTTGCGCGGTCCCGTCTCGTCGGGTCCCGCGTCTTCGGGTGCTCCGACGGCGGGGGCTCCGAGGCCGGGCTCCGCGGCGTCGGGTTCCACGGCGTCGGGCGCCGCCGGCCCGGGGGCGCCCTCCACCAGTGCGGCGGTCGATGTCCAGCGGGCCCCCGCGGCCGGCCCGGTCGGGACACCGGCCCGTACGGGCAGCCCGACCCCGCCCCGTTCCAGCAGCCCGGCTCCGGCCGGACCCGTACAGCCCGCACCCGCGTCGGGCAGCGCTGCGGCCGGCGGCTCCAGCAGCCAGGCCGCCAGGGCAACCGGCGGCACGCAGGGCGGTCCCGGTCACCCGGTGACCCGTACCAGCGGACCGGCCGTCAACGTCCAGCGCGCCCCCGCGACCGGCTCGACCCCGACCGCACCCGTACGGCCCGCGTCCACACCGGCGTCCGGTGACGCCACGGCCACCGGGGCCGGCGGCACCGGGGTCAATCCCGGTCACCCGGCGACCCGTACCGACGGACCGGCGGCCACCGTCCAGCGCGCCCCCGCGACCGGCCCGACCGAAACATCGGCCCGCACGGGCAACCCGGCTCCGGCCGGACCCGTACAGCCCGCGTCCGCGTCCGCGTCGGACAGCTCTACGGCCGGCGGCACGCAGAGCAGTCCCGGTAATCCGGTGACCCGTACCGGCGGACCGGCCGTCAACGTCCAGCGGGCCCCCGGGACAAGCCCGGCCCCGACCGGACCCGTACGGCCCGCATCCGCAGCTGCCTCCGCGTCCGCGTCCACGACCGGTCCCGGTACGCAGGCCGGTCCCGCCGCCCCGGTCACCCGTACCCATGGGCCCGCGCTCAACGTCCAGCGGGCGAAGGCCGGTTCGCCCGGAACACCGGCCCGCGCGGAGAGCCCGGCTCCGGCCGCTCCCGGCAATCCGGCTCCGGCCGGCCCCGGCAGCGCGGTGACCCGTAGTACCAGCGGACCCGCGCTCAACGTCCAGCGGGCGAAGGCAGATTCGAGCAGCGCGGCGCCCACACCCGCACCTGCACCTGCACCTGCCGCGAACACGCCCTCCGCACCCGTCGGCCCCGCAACGGCGGTCACCCCCGCTGCGGTCCAGAGGGCAACGGCCGGACCCACCCGGGCGGTAGGGACCCGGCAGTCGCCGACCGCCCCCCAGGGTCCCGCTTCCACCCCCGCCGGTACCGGCGACTCACCCGTCCGCGTCCAGAGGGCGGCAGCAACCCCCAGCCGTACCGCGAGTGCGTCCGCCGGGACGCCGGTCGGGCCGAGCGGTACGACGGCCCCCGCCAACAGCGCCGCGGCCCATGCCCCTTCGGGCACGGCGCCCGTCGTCCAGCGGGCGGCAGCCGGGCCCACCGAGCACAGGACCCCGTCGGCATCCGGTCCCGCCGCCGCGAACCCGCCCGCCGCCGGGCCGAGTCAGACCGCCCCGGCCGGATCGGCCGGATCGGGCCCGTACCCGGTGCAGCGGAGTGCTTCCACCGGCGTACGGCGCATGGGTCTCGGTGCGCCGATGACGGGGAACCCGTCCGTCACCCGCACCCCGGACACGCACCCCGGCCCGGCCGCCCCGCTCCCCGTCACCTCGGCCACCCCGCCCACGACCCTGCCGACCGGTCCCGCCGACCGGCAGCACACGGCGGCCGTACCCCCGGCACTCCCGGCCCCAGCCCCGGCCCCGGCCCCAGTCACCTCTCCGCCCGCCCCGGTCCAGCGCGCCGCCGCGCCCGCCGCGCCCGCCGCCCGGCAGCGGCCCCTGCTCGGTGCTCCCCTCTCCGCCCCTCCCGCGGAGGTGAAGCCGCTCACCGGGCCTGCTTCTGCGGCCAGTTCGGCCCCGGCCGGACCCCCTCCCGTGCAGCGTGCCCCCGCACAGACACAAGCCCCGGCACACGCACCGGCACCGGCACCCGCGCCCGCGCCGTCGACCCAACCCCTCCGCCGCCCGGCCGTACCCCTGTCCGCCCCGCGCGCCAACGGCCTCTCCGTACAGCGCGCCACGGCCGCCCCCTCCGCGGTGGTGCCTTCCACCGTGGTCACCAAAGCCGTGCCCAGCGGACAAGCACCGACACCCGCACCGGCACCGGTAGCGGCACCGACGCCCGCTCCCATGCGTGCCCTCACCCCCGCCCGTGCCCTCGCGCCGGCCCTCACGCCCGCGGCACCCACCGCACACCAGCGCCCCGTGCCCCCGGCTCCCGTGCCACTGCGCCGCCCGGCGTCCGCGCCCGGCCGGTCCGGACCGGCGGTCGTGCAGCGGGCCGTCACGCCCGGTGCTCCCGCGGGCCGTGCCGTGCCACTCCTCGCGGCCACCAAGTCCGCTCCCGCCGGGTCGCCCGTCAGGACGGCTCCGCCCGCGCAGCCGCTGACGGTGCCCAAGGCGTACCCGGCGCCGACGGCCGTCCAGCGGCAGGCGGTCGCCGCGCCCCGGACGGCCGCGGCACCCACTCCCGTGCCCGCCTCCATTCAGCGGGCCCTGCTGCCGACGTCCGCGAAGGCCACCACCGCCGCGTCCGCGGTGACGGCGCGCGGGAGTTCGTCGCGCGGCTCGTCCGGTTCGGGCTCCGACGACGATCCGCCACCGTACGAGCACAGCGGCCCCCCGCCCGCGTACACCGCGGTCGCCAAGGGGCAGTTCGACCCCCGCTCCCTGACCGACTTCCAGCTCGACGAGCTCACGCACCGGCTGATCAGCAGGATCACCCGGCTGATCCGCACCGAACTGCGGCTCGACCGGGAGCGGATCGGCAAGCTCCGCGACCCACGTCGCTGAGCGGCCCCGACCGGCCGAGACCCGCAGCACCCCGCGCCACCCGGCACCACCCGGCACCACCCCGCATGACCGACGTCCGCAGAAAGGCCGCCCCCGATGCCCCGCGAAGACCCGGGCTCCACCATCTTCTTCACCCTGACCATCGACGGCGAGAGCCTCGGTTACTTCAACGGGTGCGAGGGACTCTCGTCCTCGGTGGAGATCGAGCAACGCCAGGAGGGCGGCAACAACGGGTTCGTCTGGCAGCTCCCGTCCCGGGTCACCTTCTCCAACATCCGGCTGACCCGGCCGCTGACCCCCGACACCACCAAGGTCGCGGCCTGGATCTCGTCCGTGGCCACGGGCATCAAGCGGCCGACCGCGCAGATCGCCGCGCTGCGCGCGGACGGCTCCGAGGTCGCGCACTGGGGGCTGATCGACGTGCTGCCGGTGAGCTGGCAGGGCCCCTCCCTGGACCCGGCCAACCCGAGTGTGGCCACCGAGGTCCTGGAGATCACTCACCACGGGTTCACGGACTGAGGGGCGGGACACCACCATGGCCAAGGGAAGCAAGGGCGCGGGCAAGAGCCTCGTACGCGCCACGATCGCCATCCACGAGCCGCCCGTCGGATCGAGCACCACTCCGGGCGGTCTGATCAAGACGTTCAACTTCGACTTCAACCCCTCGCAGCTGCAGCTGAGCCGGCGCTCCCAGTGGAAGTCCACACCGGCCGCGGCCGTGCGCGACGGCACGGTCCCGGAGTTCATGGGTCCCGAGCCGCGCGAGATGACGGTCGAGATCTTCCTGGACTCGTCCACGAAGCCGACCAGCAACGTCGTGCTGAAGAACGTGGAGTCGCTGCTGGACTGCTGCGAGGTGACGGCCAAGAGCATCGCCGCGAAGCAGCCGTCGCCGCCCTGGGTGGTCTTCCAGTGGGGCTCGTTCTCCACCGCGCGCTTCACCTCGTACGTGAATTCCGTGGACGTCACCTACTCGCTGTTCAGCACGACCGGGGTGCCGATCCGCGCCACCTGCCAGGTGGCGCTGCACGAGATCCCCAGCACGATCAAGGGCCAGAACCCGACCTCGGGCGCGCTCACCGCACAGCGGGTGCACCGGGTCGTCGCGGGCGACTCCCTGCAGTCGCTGGCCTGGCGCGAGTACGGCAACGCGTCCGCCTGGCGCGCGATCGCCGAGGCCAACGGGATCGACAACCCCGCACACCTGCCCACCGGTGTCGAGCTGGTCCTCCCCGCCGCCGAGGAGGTGCGTCACTGATGGCGAAGACGTCCTTCTCCAACATCATCCACGTCACCATCGACGGCAGGAAGATCCCGCCCGACTACATCAACCTGCTCGTCGCCGGCTGGGCCGACCTCGGCGCGGGCGTGCCCGGCGAGTTCCGGCTCACCTTCCGCGACCCGGACCGGGAAGTGCTCGGCAAGCTGAACATCAGGTTCGGCTCCAAGGTGGTCCTCGCGCCCGTCGCCGACGGCCAGGGCGCGGGAAACCCGCTGATCACCGGTGAGGTCACCGGTATGGAGACCGACTACGACGGCACCGGCACGTTCAGCGTCGTCCGCGGCTACGACCCGGGCCACCGGCTGATGCGGGTGCGCCGGGTGGCCGCGTACCGCAACCAGACCGCCTCCGACATCGCGCGCAAGCTGGCCGCGATGAACGGTGTCGCGATCGGGAAGATCCAGACGACCAAGACGGTCTACGAGTTCATCTCCCAGTCCAATGTGACGGACTGGGACTTTCTCGCGCGGCTCGCCGACGAGAACGAGATGGTGATGTCCCTGGACGCCAAGGGGAAGTTCGAGTTCGCCGAACCGGACCCGGCCTCCAAGGCGCCCCTGTCGACCTCCCCCGAGGACCCGAACCCCCGGGTGCTGCGGGGCCGCGTCGACGTACTGCGCTGCCGGGCCGCCGTCACCGCCGCCGACCAGGTCGACAAGGTCGAGGCGCGCGGCTGGGACATCCCGACCAAGAAGAAGATCGTCGAACTCACCAAGGCGGGCACCTACTCCGGTTTCGCCATCGGGACGACCCCGCAGAAGGCGGCCAACGCCTTCAAGGCCGCCAAGCTGGTGGAGACCGACACCCCGTACGACCGCCGGCCGGAGGTCAAGTTCGCCGCCGCCTCCCTCGCGGACGACCTCACCTCGTCGTTCGCCGAGCTGGAGGTCACGGTGCACGGCAACCCCGTGCTGCGCCCCGGGGTGGCCATCGCCCTCACCGACGTGGGCGTCCCCTTCGAGGGCAAGTACACGGTCACCTCGGTGCGGCACACCTTCGGCGCGGGCAGTCACTACGAGACGCTGGTGACCGTGAGCGGCCGGCAGTGGCGCTCCCTGTTCGGGCTGACGTCCGGCGGCGGCGCGACGTCGCCCCGGCTGCCGAGCGTGGCCAACGCGCTCGTCACGGACGTACAGGATCCGCTGAAGCAGGGCCGGGTGAAACTGCAGTTCCCGTGGCTGGACGACGCGTACGTCAGCGACTGGACGCGGACCGTTCAGCTGGGCGGCAAGGCGGGCGGCGGGATCTTCCCGATGGACGTCGGGGACGAGGTGCTGGTCGGCTTCGACCGGGGAGCGCTCGACCACCCCTTCGTCATCGGCGGCCTCTACAACGGCGTCGACAAGCCGACCGTCGTGAAGGACGTGTGGCTGCACGACCCGGTCAAGAAGAAGGCGATCCGGCACACCGTGTCCGACCGGGACGGCAACCGGATGGACCTGCTCAGCCAGCAGACGGGCCTGCGCAAGCAGGGCGTCCGGCTGGCCAGCGGCAACGACAAGCTGATCATCAACCTGGACCGCACCAAGACCGAGATCACCGTGGACAGCAAGGGCGCCGTCAGCATCACGGGCGGCACCTCGGTGTCCATCGACGCGGGCACCGACCTGTCACTGAGCGCCCGGCGCAGCATCAGCATCAAGAGCGGCGGGCCGCTCACCCTCCAGGGCCGCGGGATCGTCAACCTCAAGTCCCTCGGCGGCGCGGTGACCGTGGACGCGGTGGGCGCGCTCAGCCTCAAGGCGGCCGGCGCGGCGACGCTCAACGCGGCCGGCACGGTGCAGATCAACAGCGTCGGCCAGGTCGGCATCCGGGCCATCAACCTGGACCTCATGGGCCTGCTGACGGTCAATAAGATCAAGTACCCGTTCGGGTGACGGCCGGGACCGTGACGACCCCGACGCCCCTGACCGACCTGACATACCTGACAGACCTGAGAACCATGACGAAGAGGACGAGAAGGCGGGTGGGTCACTGATGGCCGAGCAGTTCGTCGGATCCGGCTGGGCGTTCCCGCTGCGCATCGGCCCCACCGGGGGCATCGCCATGGTGAGCGGGGAGCGTGAGATCGAGGAGTCCATCCGGCTCGTCCTGTCGACCGCGCCGGGCGAGCGGCCGATGCGCCCCGAGTTCGGCTGCGCCATCCACGACCTGGTGTTCGCCCCGGTCAACGAGGCGACCGCCGGCCGGATCCAGCACGAGGTGTACACGAGCCTCGACCGCTGGGAGCCGCGCATCGAGGTGAGCGACGTCGACGTGACGGCCGGCTCCGACACCGAGCAGGGCGTGCTCTTCATCGACGTCCGCTACTCGATCCGCGGCACCAACAACCCGCGCAGCCTCGTCTTCCCGTTCTACGTCATCCCCTACCACGAGGAACCCGACCTCCCCGGCCCGGGCGACTCCCCTGAAAGCGAACGCTGATGGCACTGCCCTCCCCGAACCTCGACGACCGCCGCTTCCAGCAGTTCGTCGACGACGCCAAGCGCTACATCCAGCAGCGCGCCCCGGAGTGGACCGATCACAACGTCTCCGACCCGGGTGTCACCCTCGTGGAAACGGTCGCCCACATGGCCGACCAGATCGTCTACCGGCTCAACCGGGTGCCGGAGAAGAACCACCTGGCGTTCCTGGACCTGGTGGGCATCACCCTCTTCCCGCCCTCCGCCGCGCGCACGGACGTCACGTTCTGGCTGTCCGCGCCGCAGGACGAGCCGGTGCTGCTGCCGGTGGGCACCGAGGTCGCCACCACGCGCACCGAGAGCCAGGAAGCCGCGGTCTTCGCCACCGAGGACGAACTGACCATCGTGCCCTGCGCGTTGCGGTACCTCGTGGTCCAGCGCGACGGCGAGCCCGTCACCGACAGGACCGCCGACCTCGCCGAGGGCAAGGACCTGATGTGCTTCACCGAGTCCCCGCGGCCCGGTGACTGCATGCTGATCGGGCTCGACACCGCCGTCCCGCACTGCGCGGTCGCGATGGAGCTGGACAGCCGCGTCGACGGTGTCGGCGTGGACCCGCGGCAGCCCCCGCTGCTGTGGGAGGCGTGGACCGAGGACGGCTGGGTGGTCTGTGAGATCGACCGGGACGGCACCGGCGGTCTCAACCGGCCCGGCGAGGTCGTCCTGCACATCCCGGGCGCGCACACCCTGTCGCGCACCGGCGGCCAGGAGGCCGGCTGGCTGCGCTGCCGCGTCACCGAGCCGCTGCCCGACCAGCCCTTCTACACGACCTCGCCGACCGTGCGTTCCGTGGACGCGTTCACGCTGGGCGGCACCACCACGACCGTGCACGCCGAGACCGTGACCGACGAGGCGCTCGGCGAGTCCACCGGCCTGCCCGGTCAGCGGCTGCGGCTGGCCCACTTCCCCGTGGTGGGCGACACGCCCCCGGTGCTGCTGCAGACCGCCGAGCACGAGGGCTGGACCGACTGGGAGGTCGTCCCGTCGTTCTCGGCGTCCACCCCGCAGGACCGGCACATCACCCTGGACGCGGCGACCGGCGACATCGCCTTCGGCCCGGCGGTACGGGAACCCGACGGCTCCCTGCGCCAGTACGGGGCGGTGGCCCCCAAGGGCTCCGTCATCCGCGCCCGGCGCTACCGCACGGGCGGCGGCCGGGCCGGGAACGTGGCGCGCGGCGCCGTCCAGGTGCTGCGCACCTCCGTCCCGTACGTCTCCGAGGTCGTCAACCGGGAGGCGGCGCGCGGCGGCGTCGACGGCGAGACGGTGGAGGAGGCGAAGACCCGCGCCCCCATCACCCTGCGCGCCCAGGAGCGGGCGGTGACCCTGCGCGACTACGAGGAGCTGGCCCGGCGGGCCGCGCCCGAGACGGCCCGCATCACCTGCCTGGAGGGCGACGAGGGCGAGCACGGGGCGTACGCGGTACGGGTGCTGGTGGTCCCCCAGGCCGTACCGGACCCCGGTGGCCGGCTGCGCTTCGAGCAACTGGTCCCCGGCGACGCGCTGTTGCACCGCATCACCCGGCACCTCGACGAACGGCGCCTGATCGGCACGCGCCTGGCGGTGGGCCCGCCCTTCTACCAGGGCATCACGGTGGTCGCCACGGTGCACGCCTTCCGCGGCACCGACACGGACCGGGTACGCCGTCAGGCGCACGACGCCCTGTACCGGCACCTCGACCCGCTGACCGGCGGCGCCGACGGGCGGGGCTGGCGCTTCGGCCGGCCCGTGCAGTCCGGGGAGGTCTTCGCCGTCCTCCAGCGGGTTCCCGGTGTCGAACTGGTCGACGAGGTCCAGCTCCACCCGGCCGACCCGCTGACCGGCAAGCGCGGCGACCCGACCGACCGCATCGACCTCGACGCCCCGTCCCTGGTCTTCTCCTTCGACCACCGCGTCCGAGTGATCGGAGACCGCGTATGACCCTCCACCGCCCGAGGACCCGGGGCTCGCTCCCGCCCGCCTCCGCGCGCGCGAAGGGAGTCCGGCCGTGAGGGGTTCCATCGACGGGCTGGGATCCTCCGCGCCCATCGGCATGACACTGCCCGCCGTGTTCGCCGACGACGATCTGGCACAGCGGTTCGTCGGCGGGCTCGACGACGTGCTCGCGCCGATCCACGCCGTCCTCGACAACCTGGACTCCTACTTCACGCCGGCCCTGGCGCCGGTGGACTTCACCCGCTGGCTGGCCGGCTGGGTCGGCGCCGAGACCGACGGCAGCGAGCCCGAGGACCGGCTGCGCGCCGCCGTCGCCGCCGCCGCGTTCCTGCACCGGGTACGGGGCACCAGCCGCGGCCTGTCCGAGGCGGTGCGCCTGGTGTTCGGCGTGGCCCCGGAGATCACCGAGAGCGGCGGCGCCTCCTGGGACGCCCGGCCGCTCGGCCCGGTCCCCGGCGACCGCCGCCCGCGCCTGCACGTCGCTCTACGGCTGCCCGACCCGACCCGCGCGGACGAACACCGCCTCGACAGCCTGGTGGCAGCCGCCCGTCCCGCCCACATGCCCTACACGGTCCAGGTGACCGCCGCCGAAAGGACTCCCGAGAGATGACCAGCCAGAACTCCGGCACGGGACAGGAGCCGGCGCGCAGCTGTGCCGAGTGCGGCACCCGCGCGGAGCCCGGCCAGTCCTTCTGCGATTCCTGCGGCGCGGTGCTCGGCTGGGGCACCGGCCGCAACGCCGCGGCCCCGGTCCCCGCGACGGCCGCCGCTCCGGCGCGGGACTCCGCGACCGGCCGCGGGTCCGACGGCGATCCGGGCGGCACGCCGGGCACCGGTCCGGGCAGTGCTTCGGGCGGCGCGCCGGGCAACGAGCCGGGACGGGACGCGTTCGCCGTGTCCGGTGCCGGTACGGGGGCGGCCCGCACGGCCCACGACACCCCGGCCGCGGGCCGCACCGCAGGTGACGAGACCCACCAGCGCGCCACCGGCTCCGGTGCCGGGTCCACCCCGCCCGCGGCCACCCCGCCGAACGCCTCGGCTCCGGCCGGTGCGGGCACCGCCATCCCCGAGCAGCGGACCGCGGCGCCGGCCCCCGCGTCCCCGGCCGCGCCTGCCGACCCGGCCGCCCCCGACATCTTCTCCGCCCTCACCCCCGGCGCGGCCACCGGTGGCCGCGCGGACGACACGGACACCGAGCCGCGCGTGGGCCTCGGTCACGGCGCCCCGCCCGCGGCCCCCGCTCCCTCCGCCGCCGACACCGCGGGCGAGCGGGCCAGGTCCCTCCTCATCCCCGTGAACGACCCCGAACCCCGGGCTCCCGTCACCCCCGCCGTCGCCCCCGTGCTCCCGGGCGTCCCGCTGGCGGGCCGACCCCAGGTCCGCACCCCGGGCCCCGAGTCCGGCCCGCAGGACGGCCCGCCGTGCCCGTGGTGCTCCACCCCCAACCGGCCCGACCGGCACTTCTGCGCCCGCTGCGCCATGCCCATGGAGGGCGGCCCGCGTCCGCCGGAGCGGCAGACCTGGTGGCGCCGCCTGCTGAACTTCGGCAACGGGGACATCCCGTGGGCGGGCGAACGCCCCCGTCTGCGCCGCGGCTTCGGCCGCATCATGAACTGGGTCGTCGGCGCCGCCGTGATCGGCCTGGTCATCGCGCTGATCGTCAACATCGGTGACGGCATCGACGCGACCCGCGACCACTTCGCCAAGCGCGCCCCGGTCGGCCCGGACAGCTTCAGGGCGTCCCGCTCGTACCCCGGGCACAGCCAGAAGCTCGCCTTCGACGGCCTCAGCAACACCTGGTGGGGCCCGGGGGTCTCGCAGGCCGGTGAGGGCGAGTGGATCGAGGCCCGCTTCGACACCCCGACCCGGCTGCTGGACGTGGTGATCACCTCGGGCGTCTCGGCCAAGCAGGAGCACCTCCAGGAGTCGGCCCTCCCGAAGCGCATCGAGGCGCAGATCACGACCGCCGACGGGAAGAAGAGCAGCCGGTTCATCACCCTCGACCGGATCGCGGGCGGTCAGGCCCGCAAGTTCCGGGTGGGTGAGGTCCGCGCGGTGCGTTTCATCCTGCGCTCGGCGTACGCAGCCGACGCCAAGAAGCAGGTGTCCATCGCCGAGATCGAGTTCTTCGGCCGCTCGAACACCAGCAGGTCGTGACGAGCGCCACGGTGCCGACAAGGGCTGAAAACGGCCATCCCTGATGACTTATGACCCGCCCCGACCGCATCATGTGCAAGTTGTTGTCTCACGATGCGGTCGGGGTTGACGTGGCCATGGGGAAGAACGGAATACGGGCGGCGGGCGCCGTGGCGGGCTGCGCCCTGCTGCTCGCGGGCTGCGGCGGTCCGGACGGCGGCAAGACAGGCGCCGCCGACCGCGAGCCCCTGACGGTCGCCAAGGCCCCCGCCCGGATCCCCGTGCCGCTGGGCCGGGGCAGCAAGGTCGACAGCGACTTCAACGGCGACGGCCACCGCGACCTCGTACTCAACGATCTCGTGAAGCGCGACACCCACGGGGACGACGCCGGCATCGGGATCGTGTACGGCTCGGCCGACGGACTCGCCCCCGGGGCCCGGCAGTTGCTGAGTCCCACGCAGCACGCGGCCACCACCAAGGGGCAGTTGCCCGCGGTCTTCGACGCCGAGGCTAGCTGCGACCTGGACAAGGACGGCTTCACCGACCTCGTCGTGTCGACCGACCCGCCGTACGACGGTCAGGGACAGCCGCCGGTACCGCTGCAGATCGTCTTCGGCTCGGCCCGGGGCCTGTCCGGCAAGGCGGTGAAACTGGCGATCCCGGCGCAGGCACGGTTCGGCAACGACTGGCCGGACCAGCCGGTGTGCGGCGACTTCAACGGCGACGGGGCGGCCGACCTCGTCGTGCACGCCTCCGACGGCCGCCTCAGTTATCTGCGCGGCCCCTTCACCCGCAAGGGCGCCCCGAAGGCGGCCGGCGCGCCGCTCGACTCCCCCGGCAACGCCCCGGCGCCCCCCGCCGTGGACGTCGACGGCGACGGATACGACGACCTGCTGGTGCGTACGGCCGAGGGGTCCGGCACCTCCGCCTCCTCGCTCGTCATGGGCGGGCCGACGGGCCCCGCCGGCACCGCGGTCGCCCTCCCGAAGGGCGTCGACGTCGCCTTCGGCCAGTTCGGCAGGGGCAAGGGACTCGACGCGGCGATCGGCACGCTGCGCGCCACGGCCCTGCGGTACGAGGTCCCGGGCACCCTGCGCGCCGAACTCGCCGTCGCCGGTACGGTCCTGGACGCCGGGGACTTCGACGGCGACGGGGTGAGCGAACTGGTCTCCAGCGGCTCGCAGTTGAGGATCCTCAAGGGACGCTCCGGCGGCCTGTCCACGTCCGGCATGGTGACCGTGCAGCCGCCCGCCGGAGGCACCACGCGGGTCCTGACGGTGGCCGACTTCGACGGCGACAAGCGCGCGGACCTGGTGGTACGCACCTACCGCGGCGACACCGAGGACACCATCGCCGTGTACCCGGGCGCGAAGAAGACCCTGATCGCACGCAAGCCCGCACTCACCTTCTCCACATCCGAGTTCCTCGGCGCGGAAGGCTGATGCGCCGCCCACCCCTCCTGCCGACCGCCGCCACACTGCTCGTCGTCGGTTGTCCAAATGAGCCGCCGAACCGACGCAGCGCCGTTCTCTGCGCCCGGCGCCGATCCGGTCTGTGATCATGTTGCTTGCACAGGCGTCGGCGCACGAATGGGTGCTTCATGTGGTGGGAACAAGAGGTCCTTGCGGACACCGACCGGCTGCAGTGGACGTGGACGCCGCTGGAGGGTGTGGGGCCACTTCGGTTCGGGGCGAGCCACGAGGACGTGATCACTGCTCTCGGCACCGCCCGCGTCTCAACCGATGAGGATCAAGAGCATCGCTGGGCGCACTTCTACGGCCCTGGCGTCCGGACCTACTACGACCGGCACGAAGACAGAGGTCTGAGGGCAATCGTCATCGACAGCCTCCGCGGGCCCCAGGTCCACTACGACGGCACCGCTTTCACCGGGCGGGCCCCGTCCGAGCTGAACCTGTGGATCGAAGAGATCTCAGAGGTGCGAGAGTGCCGCACGAGTATCCACGGGGAGCCCTACTTCCCCTCTCTCGGACTGGTTCTGCGGTCCACATCGAACGGCGACCACAATCTCAGCCGCCCCGTCTTCACCGACCGGACATGGACCCAATGCGCACACCCGGAAGAACTTCTCCCGCCGCCATGGGCATGAACACGGGCGCTGACCGCCGTTTGCGCGTGGGGTGCCATGACATCGAGTACGGCGTCTCCAAGACCGGCGGGCGCACC
Organism: Streptomyces sp. NPDC127119; assembly: GCF_042677425.1. Lineage (NCBI taxonomy): Bacteria > Bacillati > Actinomycetota > Actinomycetes > Kitasatosporales > Streptomycetaceae > Streptomyces > Streptomyces sp. NPDC127119. The sequence goes on from NZ_JBHXTO010000052.1 coordinate 14,396, forward strand.
CTCTCGCAGGCCTCCTCCGGCGTCCCCGGAACCGCCGAGCCGACGGACTACTTCGGCTCCGACGTCCTCCTCACGGACGTCAACGCCGACGGGAAGGCCGACTACACGGTCTCGGCGATCTTCGAGGGTGAGGGGGTCGGCGCGGTCACGGCGATGCTGTCCGACGGCACGGACGTCTCCCCGACCGGCGACCGCGGTTTCGGTCCGGGCGCCTTCGACCTGCCGTACACGTACGGCGCGTTCGGCGCGGGCCTCACCGGCTGAGCGCCGTCCGGCGGAGATGACGTATGAGCCCCACTAGTTCGGCGCCGGTTGCTTCCAGCACGGTGCCGGGGTTTTCGCTCTCGCGGAGGAGGAAGGCGCTTTGACCGGCGCCTATCTCCAGGCAGTTGGGGCCCTCCTGATCGCCGGAGAACGAGGACTTCTGCCAGTCGCCGGCCTGTGCCATCTCAGGTTTTCTCATTGGTCCTTGGTCAGTCGGTGGATGAAGTCCCTCGACTCTACGACGCCCAATGCCGACTTCTGCACCTCCACGAAGGACCGCCGATACCGGTCGAGCTGGGCCTCCGCGTCCAAGAAGGTGCCTGCGTGCGCGGCGTCCAACAGGACCGTGTCCAGCGCTGGAACAGGACCACCCAGAAGCAGCGTGGCGTAGAGGACCTTGAAGCCGTCCACATCGAACGGCACGACGCGCAGGTCGATTTGAGGGCGCTCGGCCTGCTCCAGGATGTGACGCAACTGCCGTCGGGCCACACCATGGCCGGCCCTCCTGATGCGGAGAGCGGCTTCGTGAATCACCACCTCGTAAACGAAGTCGTCCTGGTCAAGGACCTCCTGGCGCCGCAACCGGAACAGCGTCCTGGCCGCGCGCTGCTCCTCCGCCATCCCCCAGAACGTCTCGCCGTAGAGCGCCTGTACGTGCTCTTCGGTCTGCAACAGGCCGGGGATGCTGACCATCTCGAACGATCTCAAGTAGCTCGCGTGGTACTCCAGTTCAGCCAGATCGACGAAGGCCCGCGGGAGACGACCGCGATACTCCTCCCACCACCCCCGCACCCGCTCGGTCGCCATGACCGCCAGCGCGTCGACGAGTGGGCTGTCCCCAACTCCGTAGTGGCTGGCCAGAAACCGAACGCGCTCCGCGCTCACGCCGACGCGCGCGGACTCCACGTTCGAGAGCTTGCCCTCGTTGATCCCCGTCGCACGGGCGGCTTCCCGAAGTCCCAGCCCTGACCGCTCCCGAAGCTTGCGCAACTCCGCGCCCAAGCGCTCCTGCCTCACCGTAATGACGGTCCTGGCGACCATGCGCCCCTCTTTCCCCATGAGTTGAGGTCACGATAGTGCGGGAGTAGCTTGACCCGGGTCAAGCTACTCCCCTACCTTCAGTGACGACACGAACACTCACTGGAGTGGAAGTGCGGCGCATCGTCGTGCCAGCGGCGGACGCGCTACCGGTCACCACTCCGCCCCACCCCCACCCCGTACCGGGAGCCCCCATGCCCACACCCGTGCCCGCGCCCTGGGAGTACACCCTCTACATCCCCCACGACCCCCGAGCCGTGGGCATCTGCCGTCGGGCCCTGCGCGACATCCTGACCAGCCATCACCTCCCCGCCCTCGTCGAGCCCGCGGAGCTGCTCGCCTCCGAGCTGCTCGGGAACGCCATCCGGCACACCAAGGGCCCCGCCGCCCTCAAGCTCAGACGGTCGGGGCCCACCCTCCGTCTCGGCGCCTGGGACACGGACCCCACCCCGCCCGGCACCAAGCCGCAGGACGACGAGTCGGGCGAGGGGAGGGGCCTGCACCTCGTGGACGCGTACGCCGACGACTGGGGCTGGTTCCAGGTCAACGGCACGGCGGGCAAATACGTCTGGTGCGAACTGGGCGCCCCGTAAGCGGCGTGCCTTTAGGGGCGCGGGGAACTGCGCGACCAGCCCCCACCGGCCCGCAGATCACCGTCACCCCCGCACAACCCCACCCCTACTCCAGGTGTCACACAGGTGAACCAAGCGGACCCACCTGGTCTCGGCCACCCGGCCACCCGGTTGAAGTCACCCCAGCCCCCTGGAGACCCCCGTGCGCATACGGACGTACGCCACCCTCGCCGTCACCGTCGCCGCAGCGGCCACCTCGGCCCTCACCCTCACCCCCGCGGCAGCGGCAACCGCTGCCGTGCCCCAACCCTCCCCCTCCACCAGCGACTTCAACGGCGACGGCTACGCCGACCTGGCCGTCGGCGTGCCGGACGGTGCCGTCGCCGGCAAGGCGAGAGCCGGGTACGTCAACATCCTGTGGGGCGGCAAGAAGGGCATCGGCGCCCACGGCGGCATCCGCATCACCCAGGCCACCCCCGAGGTGCCCGGCACCCCCGAGGCCGGCGACCGCTTCGGCGCCTCCGTGCTCCTGGAGGACCTGAACGGCGACGGCATCGCGGAACTGCTCGCCGGCGCCCCCGGCGAGGACATCACCGGGCGCGGCACGGACGCCGGCGTGGTCGTCGTGGTGGGCGGCGCGAAGGGCGGCCCCGGCCCCGGCGCCAACGTCACCACGGGCCCCGCCGCCTCCGCCGCGTACGGACAGTCCGTCGCCGCGGCCGACCTGACCGGCGACGGCAGCAGGGACATCGTGGTCGGCGGCAGGGACAAGGTGGTCCTGCGCACCGCCGACGGCCTCGCCGCGACCGTGGTCAGCGCCCCCATGGGCGGCCGTGCCCCGGTCCTGACCACCGGCGACTTCACCGGCGACGGCGCCGCGGACCTGGCGGTGGGCTACTGGGCGAACGACCCGTTCACCCAGTCCCACGTACGGATCTGGGCGTGGGAGAGGGCCGAGGAGTCCCTGGCCAACGTGTGGAACACCGACAACGCCGGCGTCTCCGCCCTGGCTTCCGGCGACTTCGACGGCGACGGCCACGACGACCTGGTCCTCGGCGAGTGCCGCGAGATCGCCGACGAGAACATCGACGACCCGTGCGGCCCCGAGGAGTACGCGCTGGGCGGCGGCATCCACATCCACTACGGCGCCGCCTCCGCCGGCTCGTTCGGCTCCCGCAGGCAGACCCTGAACCAGGACACGGTCGGTGTACGGGGCCGCGCCGAGTCCGGCGACCGCTTCGGCGCGGCCCTCGCCGTCGCCGACCTGAACGGTGACGGCCGCGACGACCTCGTCGCGGGCGCTCCCGGCGAGGCGATCGGCACCCGGGCGAACGCGGGCGCCGTCACCGTGCTGTTCGGCATGAAGAACGGTCTGGTCGACGAGTTCGGCGAAGGGACCGCGGTCGCGTACAACCAGGGCACCCCGCGCGTGCCGGGTGCGGCGGAGGCCGGGGACGCCTTCGGCGCGGCCGTCGCGACCGGCGACTACGATCACGACGGCGGGAAGGACCTGGCTGTCGGTTCCCCCGGCGAGAACGTCAACTCCGGTGGCCTGTGGGCGTTCCCGCGCGCGAGTGTCGACGGTTCCTACGCCCTGACCCCCGCCCGGCTGGGCCTGCCCGCCCCGACGAGCGCGCTCACCTACGGCAAAACCCTGAGCAGCCTCTGACAAAACATCTGACAGATCCCCTAGGGCACCCCTAGGGGATGTCACAGGTCGGCCGCAAAGCCGGGTCCGATGCCCCGGGCCCGGCACGTGACTCTGCGGGACCAGGTACGTTCGATTACGTGGCTGGATTCAGGATCGGACGCGGCCGGGACAACCGCACGCAGCAGGCGCCTCCGCAACAACAGCGGCAGCAGCCGTACGGACAGCAGGCCCCCCAGGGCGGCCCGTCGTACGGCTATCCCCCCGCGCCCGGGACCAACCCTCAGCAGCCCCGGTACGGCGGTGGCGGCGGCAACGGCCCGCAGCAGTGGCCGCAGGGCGGCGGACACCCCCAGGGGAACGGACACGGTGAGCCGGAGTACTTCGGCGACCCGGGCCACCCCCCGCAGGGCCGTCACCCCCAGGGTCACCAGCCCCGCGGTCACCAGCCGCAGGGCCACGACCCGTACGCGGCCAACCAGCCGGGCCACACGACGGCGTTCTCCGTCGGCGAGGACCCGTACAACCAGGGCGACACCTACCGTGCGGGCAGCACGCCCGCGCCGCCCGTCGGCCCGCCCCTGCACTGGAAGGAACTGCTGAGCGGCGTCGTCATGCGCCCGAACCAGACCTTCCTGCACATGCGTGACTACACGATGTGGGGCCCCGCCCTCATCGTCACGTTCCTCTACGGCCTGCTGGCCGTCTTCGGCTTCGACGGCGCCCGCGCGGACGCCATAAACGCCACCCTGTCGAACGCGGTCCCCATCGTCCTGGTGACGGCGGTCGCGATCGTGCTCAGCGCGTTCATCCTGGGCGTGGTCACCCACACCCTGGCCCGCCAGCTCGGCGGCGACGGCGCCTGGCAGCCCACGGTCGGCCTCTCCATGCTGATCATGTCGCTCACGGACGCGCCGCGCCTGGTCGTCGCGATGTTCGCGAGCGGCGACGCGCCCTTCGTCCGCATCCTGGGCTGGGCGACCTGGGTGGCGGCCGGCGCGCTGTTCACGCTGATGGTCGGCAAGTCGCACGACCTGCCGTGGCCGAAGGCCCTGGGAGCGTCGGCGATCCAGCTGATCGCCCTGCTGTCGATCATCAAGCTGGGCACGTTCTAGCAGCCCCGCAGACGCTCTGCGCACGCCCTGCGGGAGGGAGGCCGGCCGCTCGCGGTCCGGCCTCCCGGCATGTCCGGCCCCGGACGGCACGACCGGGTGCCCGGCCCGTCCGGCGGGAGCACCATGGAAGCCATGGACGCTACGAAAGCCATGCACGCCATGCCCGCCACGGACGCACGCGAAGCCGCTCAGGAGGTCAGCGCACCCGGCCGCGTGGCCGCCCCCGGCGAGGGCATCAGCCACGAGGAACTCGCCCTCGCGGCCCGCAACCACGGCCTCCCCCTGGAGGCCCTGCGCTACGACGTGACCCCGCCCGGACTGCACTACATCCTCGTCCACTACGACATACCGGCCGCCGACGCCGACACCTGGACCCTCAGGATCCACGGCCGCGTCCGTACGCCCCTGACCCTGGACCTGGCCGCCCTGCGCGCCCTCCCGCCGGTCACCCACCGCGTGACGATGGAGTGCGCGGGCAACGGCAGGGCCCGGCTCGCCCCCCGCCCCGTGAGCCAGCCCTGGCTGGTCGAGGCGGTCGGCACGGCGGACTGGACGGGCGTACCCCTGCGGACGCTGCTCGCCGAGGCGGGCGTGCGGCCGGACGCCGTCGAGGCGGTCTTCACGGGCGCCGACCACGGCGTGGAACGCGGCGTCGAGCAGGACTACGGCCGCAGTCTGACGGTCCAGGACGCCACCGCCGCCGACCCCGAGGTGCTGGTGGCGTACGAGATGAACGGCGCCCCGCTGCCGCCGCAGCACGGCTACCCGGTGCGGCTGATCGTCCCCGGCTGGTACGGCATGGCCCATGTGAAGTGGCTGACCGACATCGAGCTGACCGACGTCCCCTTCACGGGCTTCCAGCAGGCGGTGGCGTACCGCTTCCGCCGGTCCGCCGACGAGCCGGGCGACCCGGTGACCCGTATCGCCCCACGCGCGCTGATGATCCCGCCCGGCTTCCCCGACTTCATGTCCCGCACCCGGGTCGTACGCCCCGGTCCCGTGCGGTTGGAGGGGCGGGCCTGGTCGGGCCGCGCGCCGGTCACGAAGGTCGAGGTCAGCGCGGACGACGGCGCGTCCTGGCAGGCCGCCGAACTCGCCGCGGCGGACGGTGGTCCGTGGTCCTGGCGGCACTGGCACACGCCCTGGACGGCGACCCCCGGCCGCCACGTCCTGACGGCCCGCGCCACGGACGCCGAGGGTACGGCCCAGCCGCTCACCCCGCCGTGGAACCGGGGCGGCTTCGCCAACAACGAGGTCCAGCGGATTCCGGTGGTCTGCCAGTAGCCGGACAGCCGGAGGCGCAGCCGTCACCGCGGCTCAGGCGGCGGCTTCCACCAGGGCGTGCCGGGTGGTGAGCCACACGCTCGCGTCCGACGCGACGCGCGCCTGCCGCGGCCCGCGGAACCCGAGGTGCCGCAGCTGGTCCCCGTGCCGGGCGGACATGGTGACCGCGACGGCGGTGGCGTCCCGCGCGTCGACGGCCCGCAGCCCCGGAGCCAGCAGCGCGTCGACCACCGTACGGTCCCAGGCCTCCGTCTCGTCCGGAGCGCAGACGGCGATCAGCGTCCAGTACGGCGTGGACCGGTCGGGCCCGGCCGCCGTCAGCACGGTCGACAGGAACGGGTGCTGCGGCAGGCAGAAGGCGGGCTCGGCGGCGGAACGGCCGGTGGGGAGTTCACGGGAGAGCACGCTCCTGAGGTGCGGGCCGGGAGGATCGGTGCCGGTTCCGGGCGGCAGCCAGATCGCGGCGGCCAGCAGCGTGCCGTCGTCGTCCCGCTCGGCCACCCACACCTGCCCCTTCTCCAGGGCGTGATGGGCCAGCACGAGCCGCATGGCGCGCTGAGCCTGCTCCGAGTACCCGGCGGAGCTCTGCGTGATCAACCGCGCCACGGCGGGTACGTCGACGAGTCCGGCGGCGCGCACGGCGGCCCGTACGGGGATTTCAAGAGTGGTCATGGTCATTTTCTACGTTCACTACCTTTCAGAGAGCGGCCCGGCTCATGCCGGTGAGATTGACAATGCCGGTCAGTCTGCCGACACCTTCGGCCCCTGCCGCCTGGACATCCTGGATGTGGGCCTTCTGCTCCACTCCGGTCCGCGGCAGGCTGAGCAGGACGACTCCGCGGGCGGCGGCTGCGGCCCCGACGAGGGCCAGCAGCCCTCCGAGCCCGCCGAACCCTCCGTACTGCACGCCCTCGCCGAGCAGGGTGACGCCGATCGCGGACGCGGCGACGGGGTTGACCAGGGTGAGCACGGCGAGCGGCCCGCCGAGACCGCTGCGGTACGCCTTCTGGGAGAGCAGCACCCCCGCGGTGGCGAATCCCACGGTCAGGACGGCCACCGCCGCGAGGCCCCAGCTCGGCGCGGACCCGACGGCGAGCTTCTGTGCGAGCGTCGAGCCCACCCCGGAGGTGATACCCGAGGCCGCCGCGAAGGCGAGACCGCCGCCCGGGGTGGCGGCCCGGCCTGCGCCGCGACCCGAGCCGCCGAGACGGACGAGCGCCACGACGGCACCGGCGGCGGCGAGCGAGACAAGAAGCACTTCCCCCGCCCCCAGCGTGTCGACGGGCGCGCCGCCGGACGCGGTGGCGGCGAGCAGCGCGACGAGTCCGACAAGGGTGAAGACCATCCCGCGCCACTGCCTGCCGGAGGTCCGACGGCGGGTGACCAGCGACCCGAGCGGCACCGCCACCACCAGACTCAGCGCGCCGAGCGGCTGTACGAGGGTCAGCGGCCCGTACCGCAGGGCCACCACGTGCAGCAGCGCCCCGCCGCCGTTGAGGGCGACGGATCCCCACCAGGACGGGCGGGCCAGCGTGGACCGCAGACTCGCGGTACCGGCGGCGGTCCGTTCCTGGACCACGGCGGCGGTGGCGTAACAGACGGCGGAGACGAGGGAGAGGCCGACGGCCAGCAGTACTGCCACGGTGCCCCTCACGCCTCTCCAGGTCAATTCCCGGGTCGATCGATACGAAACGGTTTCGTACACACAAACTACGGAAGCCGGAAGCGAAACGCAAGCGTTTCTATAGAGGGTGTGCCACCCGACCGAAGCGGGCACGGACTGTCGGGTCCGGCACGGTACGACGTTCCTAACGTGGAGGACGCAAAGGAAGGAGGCCGAGTTGCTGGAGCGACTGAACGAGGCTCTGGAGCACATCGAGTCGCGTCTCGACCAGCAGGTCGAGGTGACCGAACTGGCACGGATCGCGATGACGTCGGAGTACCACTTCCGACGGCTGTTCTCCGCGCTGGCGGGGCTCCCGCTGTCCGAGTACATCCGGCGCAGACGGCTCACCGTGGCGGGCGCCGAGGTGCTGGCCGGGGAGCGGACGCTGCTGGAGATCGCGGTGCGGTACGGCTACGGCTCGGGCGAGGCGTTCGCGCGGGCGTTCCGCGCGGTGCACGGCGTGGGCCCGGGCGAGGCCCGGAACACCGGCGCCACCCTGACCTCCCAGCCCCGGTTGTCCTTCCGTCTGGTCGTCGAGGGGAGCAGCAGCATGCGCTACAGGGTCGTACGGAGAGAGGCGTTCCAGGTGGTGGGGAAGAGGATCAGGGTGCCGCTCGTCCACGAGGGGATGAACCCGGAGATCGCGGGATTCATCCGGGGCCTGGCACCGGAGACGGTGCAACGGATCACCGCGCTCTCCGGTGAGGAGCCGCGAGGGATCGTGGGGGTGAGCGACAACCTGGACCCGAGCAGGGCGGAGGGAACGGAACTGGACTACTACCACGCGGTGGTGACCGGCACCGGGACGACCGTCCCGGAGGACCTGGACTCCCTCACGGTCCCGCCGGGCACGTGGGCGGTCTTCGAAAGCACGGGCCCGTTCCCGCTGGCACTCCAGCACATGTGGCGGGACGTGTTCACCCAGTGGTTCCCGTCCAACCCGTACCAGAGCAGGCCGGGCCCGGAGATCCTCCGCACCCACCTGTCCGCGGACGGCACGGAGGCGGACGCGGAACTGTGGATCCCGGTGGACCGAACGACGGCCTGACGGCTCGACGGCTTAACGGCTTGACGGCTTGACGGCTCGACGGCTCGACGGCTTGACAGCTTGACGGCATTACGGCATTACGGCATTACGGCTTGACGGCGTCACGGCCTGACGGGGCAGGTGCTCGGCCCCTGGACGTCAGGCGTCGAGCACCTGCCCCGCCCGCTTCACGACGGGCGGCTCGACACTCCACGGGAAGTTGATCCACTCATCGGTGCGCCTCCACACGTACTCGCACTTCACCAGGGACTGCGACTTCTCGTAGATGACCGCGGAGCGCACCTCGGCGACGGCGTCGACACAGAAGTCGTGCACGAGCTTCAACGTCTTGCCGGTGTCGGCCACGTCGTCCGTGATCAGCACCTTCTTGTCGGAGAAGTCGATGGCGTTGGGGACGGGCGCGAGCATGACCGGCATGTCGAGAGTGGTCCCGACCCCCGTATAGAACTCCACATTCACGAGGTGGATGTTCTTGCAGTCGAGGGCGTAGGCGAGCCCGCCGGCCACGAAGACACCGCCGCGGGCGATGCTGAGCACGATGTCGGGCTCGTACCCGTCGTCGGCGATGGTCTGGGCAAGCTCACGAACGGCGGCCCCGAAGCGCTCGTACGTCAGATTCTCCCGCACGCCGCTCACGTTCCCCTCGCTCCCGCTCACACCTGGGTCCGATGGAAGTTGAGGAAGGAGCGGGAGGCGGTCGGACCGCGCTGCCCCTGGTAGCGGGACCCGTAGCGGTCGCTGCCGTACGGGAACTCGGCCGGCGAGCTGAGCTGGAACATGCACAGCTGCCCGATCTTCATCCCCGGCCAGAGCTTGATGGGCAGGGTCGCGAGGTTGGACAGCTCAAGGGTCACGTGCCCGGAGAACCCGGGGTCGATGAACCCGGCGGTGGAGTGCGTGACGAGCCCGAGGCGCCCGAGCGAGCTCTTGCCCTCAAGCCGCGAGGCGAGGTCGTCGGGAAGCGAGATGACCTCGTACGTACTCGCCAGCACGAACTCCCCGGGATGCAGGATGAACGGCTCGTCCCCCTCGGGCTCGACGAGCCGCGTCAGGTCCGCCTGCTCGACGGAGGGGTCGATATGGGGGTAGCGGTGGTTCTCGAACACCCGGAAGTAGCGGTCGAGCCGCACATCGATGCTTGAGGGCTGCACCATGGATTCGTCGTAGGGGTCGATCCGCACTCGCCCGGCGTCGATCTCGGCCCGGATGTCCTTGTCAGAGAGAAGCACGCCCCGAGGATACGCAGAGCCCGCGGGCCCACCACAATCCGGTGATCGTGGCGACCCCACGGGCTCCTGAACCACTGCGTAACGCGACCTGCTGGCTTACTGGCCCACTGGCTTACTGGACCTACTGCCCCACTGGCTGCCCGACCGCGTCGTTGCGGTCAGCGCTTCTCGAACTCCACGGGTACGACGTTGCGGAGCCGGGTGCAACGGGGACAACGGATCAGCCGGCCAGGACCGAGCCGATCGGCCTGCTGCATCGGAAGTGATGCGGTGCTGAATACGTGCCCCTCGGCACAACGGACGACGGTGCTGCGTTCCATCAAGTCCTCAGAGTCCCTTCCCCAAGAGCCGCGTCTGACTGAAGAGGAAGCCACATTACGGGATGAAAGGGACGGCCTTCCAGGCGGCACTCCGATCCCGCCTGACCCCTCTCCAGCGCCTCCACCGTACGCCTCAACTCCCGCGCCTCGCAGCCCCGTCCAACCCCCGAAACACCGCTGGGCCCCACGGCTTCAGCGCCGGGGGCCTGGCATGAGGTATGGTGAATCCGCGTTTCCGACACCGGCACGAACGACACGAATCCGGCGTCTTACGCGGGTGTAGTTTAGTGGTAGAACATCAGCTTCCCAAGCTGAGAGTGCGAGTTCGATTCTCGTCACCCGCTCCACGCAGAACCCCCAGGTCGTCGACCCGGGGGTTTCTTGTTGCCCGGGCGGAGGGAGAACCGGGGGCGGGGCGCAGGTCCCCCGCTGTGGCGCTCCGCACGCTCGCGACGCCTGCGATTCATCCCTCTCCAGCGCCTCGGGACGATCTCGCACGGGACCCTGCCAGGACTCGTCGACCGGACAGGCACACCTCCACGGTCACAGCGGAAGGGGGCCCGTACGCTGACCGCATGAAGCGGTTGATCGTCGCAGCAGGAGGGGAGGGCGACGCTGTCGCCGCCGCCATGCTTCACACCGCCCTCTACGGCGACGAGGACCAGACGGTGATCCTCACGTACGCGTGGAACCGCCTTCTCATCGACCCGGTACCGGGCCCCCGAGGACCGAACAACTTCACCGGCCTCGAACGACTCAACCCCCGCCGTCTGGACGGTGCCGGCGAACGCCCGCCCGATCCCACCGGCAGGTTCCACACTCCCCCGTCTCGCGGCAGAGCCCCCACACACGTTCGCGCTGATCGATGCCCACCACGGCGCCAAGGGCATCACGTGCCAACTCGAAGAACTGATCAGCCACCTGTCACCGGAGTCGATCGACCTGCTCGACGTGGGAGGCGACATCCTCGCGCGAGGCGACGAGCCGACGCTGAAGAGCCCGCTCGCGGCATGCTGCCAGGTGAACGCACCTGTCCGGCGACTGATTGCCGGCCCCGGCCTCAACGGCGAGCTGCCGCTCGCCGACTTGCGCGCCCTACTCGGCTCCCGCATCCACACTTTCACCGCGCCGGACGTGGAGTCGGTCAGCTCGGTCCTGGAATGGCATCCGTCCGAGGCCACCAGCATGCTGGCCGCCACCGCCCGAGGCGTACGCGGCACCTGTGAGGTACGAGACGCAGGCCTCCCCCTCGCACTCACGGACGAAGGCCCAACCGTCCACGAGGCCGACCTGGACGAGGCGGCCACCCGCAACCAACTGGCCCGCGCCATCATGGCAACCGAAACCCTGGACGAGGCAGAGGCGCACAGCCGGGAGATCTACGGCGACTCGGAGATCGACTACGAACGCAACAAGGCCGCATGGCTCAAGGACCAGCCGCCTGCGGACCTGACCCCGCGAACTGTCTTGGCTCAACTCGACAAGTTCGAGGCGGAGGCCCGGCGCCGCGGAGTCACCCACACCACGTTCCGCCACCTCACCGAAGCCCTGAACCTCAACGGCTCTCAACGCGAGGACCTGCGCCAACTGCTCATCAACAGCCGCCCGGAGCGGTACACGGCACCTCTATGGGCAATCCCGCCGAATGATCGTGAGCCCACAGCGTGAGCGCGTTCAGCAGCAACCTCGATCTGCATGCAGAGGACGTGACAGGCACTGGCACCGAGGTCGACGTCGCAGTCAACCTGCTGAACGGCGACATCAGGCTGTCGATCCTCTGGACACAAGAGATCCTGCTGTCCGCCGACAGCGCGGACCAAGTGGCCCTAGCCCTTCAACAGGCCGCAGAGCAAGCGCGCAGGATCGCAACGAACACCACACACAAAAAGAGCCCCAACCAGGCCCAGCCAAAGCCTGAATAACAACTTTCTCTACGGGTTCAAGGCGGCTCCCTCCGCTCCCCGCGGCGACCCGGCCGTCCGCCGGGCCTGCGCTCCTACCTCGGTCCCGCCGGCCGCCCGCACCGCGCGGCATCAGCAAAATACTCAACGTGGCTCGTTACACCGATCCCTCATAGGCTCAGGAATCAGTAATGACCCAGTTCCAGGGCAGGCCACTCCTGTCGCGCAATACCACTGGAGAGCGCAACCTACCAGCTCCCTGGACAGCTTTTTGCAAAGCTACCTGCGAGTCCTTTGTCACGCTAAGCGCTCGCTGTACTGTCTCTCGCCGCTCAACATGCCCTCTCGGCTCATCGTCGAGAAATCTAATTTCTAGAGCGTCCGAAATCTTCACCTTACCAGCCAAAAGTTCGGCGTCTCCGTCTCGAAGCATCCTCGCAGCTCTACTCGCAATCACATCGAACCCAAGAGCGATAGAGACCGCTTGAGTGCAGAAGTCCAGCAAATTTTGCGGCTGCACGTTAGCTTCCGGATTATGCGCAGCCGAATGGCGAAGACGCATAGCTTGATCATACGCCGACTTCAATGGCAGGCTACCCGCGCCACAGCGGCTCGCCACGCGTGACATTTCATTCCATGCATCCTGAGCATTAAAGGCAGTAAGAATATGCGCAATCTCGGAACTGCCCACATTCGACCCTAGGTATCCTAGGCTGTAGCGGCTTAGCTGCAGTGAACCTCCGGCAGTGCTAGCGACGTGGCTAGCAGCAGCCTGCAGCAGAGCTAGAGCGTCTTCGCCCGAGTTTTTAGCCATCTCTGCTCGAGCTCGAGCAGCCTTCATTGCACCCATTGTGGCGGCATCTCTCAGAAGTGCAGGAAGATCAGAGAAGGGGACCACTGTTCTACTGACAAGATCGAGGAGTTCGCCAGTTCGGGCACGAATGAAATCTTCCAGAGAGGTGAACGCAACAACCATAAGGCCGTTCCTCAACAGCTTGGCCCTGTCGTTGTGCTCAGCGTCCGTCAGTAAACGGTCGATCAAGATTGGATCACTGGTCGCCTTCTGAATTGCCTCAATCCTACGAAGCAAAGCATCGTGACAAAACATTACTGGAGCCCCGATTTCTCCCTAGAACGACGAGACCAGGTCCCAGACTTTATCAATCCTATAATGCACACGCGAAGCAGTGTTAGTGGACACCCTGACAGAATTGTCGAACTGCGGATCCGTAAACAGATCACGCGTACCTTGCAAAACCTCATTCTTTCTCGAAATCATTGAGGTAATGCGCCGATCGTCGGCCAGCGTCACAGCAACCATTTGCGCGTCGAACATGCCCGCCAACATCTGGTCGCGCCAACCCTGACCGTCTGGCCGTTTGAAAGCGTACTCTCCCCAGACCGCTTCACAGGACTCAAGAGCCCTATTGAACTGGGACCTCAAGATACCGATCTGGCTCTTTTTGATCCCAGCATTGCGCTCCATGAAGGCATCCATGGAATGTCGATAGTCTCCAGAGAAACTCTGCCACTCCCCGGCAAGAACGAGGTACCGAAGAACAAACTCGGCATCCGTCATCAGATTATAAGCCGACGATTTATTGTCGCGGATCTTAAGCTGCCTGCGAAGGAACGAGGCTTCCGCTAGCTCCATAATGAGATCATTCAACGCGCCCCGATAGATGACGTTCCTAATCTCTTGCGCATTGAGCGGCTCACCACCCGAGTTCAAGCGATGAAATACTTCATATTTAGTCGAACGGTCGGACTGCCTAAGGATCGTAATGGCGCGGATGTACGGACGAACAGTGAGTGAGTTCTGAAGCTGACTGGGAAGTTCCGAGAACTTCAACCCGCTGATTTCATGGAACCTATCAAGAGGACTCAGAAGAAATCGGTCCGTCATGAAATCACGAATGGCCGTAATGCGCTGCTTACCATCGATCACCGAATAGCTTCCATAATCGTCCTCCGATAGGTAGACAGGAGGAACTGGCACATTGAGCAAAAATGATTCGATAAGTGCAGATTGACGACGAACATCCCAACGCTCACGCCTTTGGAATTGAGGAGATACATCGATGGCTCCGGTCTGCGCCATCTGAGAAACCGTCTCCAGTGACAGATCAGCCGCCTGAATTACGAGAGCATTCTGGGCGATCTTGAACTTTTCAACAATTTCCGCTTCACTCGCCACTGTGTTCTCCATGGTCAGTCACGCTGCATGTGCAGTCAGTCAATTCTGCCCCATCTGTGGTTGGAATCGCTGCCCTTTCCTCCAACTTTGAGGTGCGTAGCTGCCTGACAACGGTGACCAACAACGGCGGATGAGCGCGAACGTCTACGGACCATCAGCGCAGGTGAGAGCCACTCCGGCCCAAGGCGGCGCCCCCACTCAAGTTGCTTCGAGACAAAGAAGTCTGTGCCCAAGGCTTCGTCACCCTGTTTCCGCCGTCGCCACATGCTCTGACGGACGTCACCAGGCAGCGTGGCTGAGGCCGGTGGGAGTACAGCGAGACAGACGCGCGCCTGATCCGTTGACGCCCCGCCATCATGGCTGACTGTCATCGGCTGAGATACGAGCACCAGCCATCCCCTGCATCCGGATAGTTCGAGGGCGTGAAGCTGGCGGACTGATCGAGGTGGAACGCGGGGCCCGGAGCTTTCGAAGTCCAACCCTCACGCAGGACAAGCCGAACAACCGCGGCAACACCGCGTGGCAGTACAGGCTCAGCCTCGCGACCGATTCAGTTGCTTGGATGCGGCTGGTCGGTGGTGATCACGAGCGTCATGCCCGGGGTGTCCGCATGCTCGACTGCGTACGTGCATGGCGACCAGGTCAGTCCCTGCTAGTACGTTGGCCGACCGCTCAAGCGCCAGCGGTAGGCCGTGCCGTCGACAACGATCCGTCGTGAGCCCTTGCGGATCAGCGCCATGACTCCACCTTCAACAGCGAAGATGCTAGCGAAACCGGTGCCGCCGTCCACCTCAGTTTCCGTCTCATTCAGCGCTGTTCGCAGCCGTTCAGAGGGGACCGAATCCTGTAGCCGCTCTATCGACCGGCCGTCCATGAACGCAGGTGAACCGCCCTGTACGCGGCACTGCGAAGGACCACCACAGTTGGAAAGCATGCCCCTACGGTCCACGAGCGCCAGTGATTGGTGCGCGGTCGGCGCTGGCAGGTCTCGCTCTTGGCCATCGACGAAGCCCGACCGTCGGTTAGGCCCAGGATTCTCCTGGGCCACCCCCAGACAGAACCGGGGATGCACCTGCTCTGGAGAGCTGGACACCTCGGAAACCGACCGCGCACCCAAGACCCTAGCCACGACCACTGACAACCAAACCAGGCCACCGTCCGCTCAGCCTGTAATTGGGGCGGGGGCTCTCGTTGTCTGGACAGAAGACCCCCGGAGGACGGGGCATCGCCATCCGCTGCGCGAAGTACGAGAGGGCCGCGACAGTCTGTGGCCCCGGCTACCTGCGGCGGCGTACGTACCAGATCGCGGTCAGCACCACCAGGAGCGCGAGCACGAACGACCAGACGGTTGTCGCTGTGTCGTAGGACGAGTACACGATGGCCAGCATGCGTGGGCGGGTGCCCGGACCGGGCTGAGCGACTCACGGGAGGCGGCTCCTGTCCGGAGCCGCCTCCCGTCCTCGGTGCGCTACACCCGATCCTGGAAGACGCAGTTCCACACGTGCGTGCCCGCGACCGTGCCGTCGGGGTGTATCGCCTGCAGGGTGTAGAAGTGCGTGGTGCCCCGCTCGGCGCTGGTGTCCGTGTATCTGCGGGTGTCCGGTGACAGCAGGTCCGTGTGCAGGGGCTCGTACGTCTTCGTCGTGGGGTTCCAGCGGGTGATGCGGTAGCCCGCCACCGTGTCGCATTCGGTTGCCCTGGTGCAGTTCCAGCCGACGGACGGGCCGTCCTCGGTAGGGCCGCCGATCACGGTTCCGTTGGCTGTGGGGCCGAGTTCCCAGTTGCGGGTGACCGTCACGGACGGCCTGACGTCCAGTTCGGTGGCCTCGACGGGGGTGACCTTCGGGTCGCTCGGGTGCAGGGCGTTGCCCCAGCGGTCCCTGGCGACGATCGCGTACACGTACGTCTCGCCGTCCGGCAGGTCGCCGCAGAGGACCGCGAGCGGGTCGCTCGTGCCCTCCCGGCAGTCGGCGGTACCGAGCCACTTGATCGTGCCGTCGGTCTGCCGGACTCCGGTCCATCCGTCGTAGTGCTCGACATCGTCCTCGGTCAGGGCCGCCCAGCTCAGCAGGATGCCGTCGGCGCGCGGGGTGGCCCGCACGTCGGTGACCGGGCCGGGCGCGACGCGGTCGCCGGTGCGGACGACGAGCGGGGCGGACGGGGCCGACTCGTTGCCGGCCGGGTCGACCGCCGCGACCGCGTACGTCACGTACGTGCCCGCGGGCATGTCCACGTCCTCGCAGATGCCGCCGGTGCTGGTCTCGTCGCTCTCCTCGGCGCAGGTCACGCGGGTGCGCGTGGCCGGGTCGAGGGTCTTGCCGGGCGAGCGGTAGACGCGGTACGTCCCGCCGTTGGAGAAGTCCTCGTCGAAGCCGTCGGGCTGCTTCCAGTACACCTCGGTGTGGCCGACGCGCGCGATGGAGTCGAGGGAGACCGGGGACTTCGGCGGGGTCCGGTCGACGCCGTCGCCGGTGACGGTGGCGTACGGCGACGGGTTGCCGAGCGCGTCGAGGGCGCGGACCCGGTAGTAACGGGTGGTGTTCACAGGCGCGTTGGCGCGGTACGTCGTCGTGGTCGTCGTGCCCAGCAGCTCGAACGGGCCGGTGGCCGTGGAGGCCGCGTGTATCTCGTACGTCGCGGCGTCGGCCGATCCCTGCCAGGCCAGGTTCGACCACCACGCGTCACCGGTGACCGTGAGAGCGGTCGGCGCCGCGGGGCCCGTACGGTCCACGCTCGCGACGGTGACGTCGGAACTGCCGGTCGACTCGCGGCCCGCCTTGTCGACGGCGCGGACCTCGTACAGGAAGGTCTGGCCCGTGGCCGGTGTCGCGTCCACGAAGGACAGGGAGGTGACCGGCGCCGAGCCGCTGACCTTCGCCCACGGGGCGGTGCCCAGCCGCCGGTACACGCGGTAACCGGCGAGGTCCATCTCGTTGTTCGCGTTCCAGCGCAGGATGGTCTTCGTGGTGTCCTGGTTGTAGTTGCCCCTGAAGTCGGCCGGGGCGAGCGGTTTGACCGTGTCGACGGCGGCCTGCGTGCGCGGGGCGTACGTGAACGCGGCCTGGGCGGCGCCGGTCCAGGCGACGTAGTCCACGCGGAGCGTGTGCTTGCCGGCCGGGACGGTCAGGTCGACGGTCTTGCGGGCGGTGGTGGAGACGTTCTTCCACAGGTTGATCTTCCGTACGCCGTCGACGTAGACGCGCATGCCGTCCTGCGTGGCGGCGGAGAGCCGGAAGGGGCCGCCGGAGCCGAAGTCCCGGGTGAGGGACCAGCGGACGGAGAAGTTGTCCTTGGGCAGCGTGACGCCGGGCGGGTCGCCGTGTCCGTAGTTCTCGGCGATGACGGAGTCGCAGGCGGTCAGCTTCGGGGTGCCGCTGAAGGCGGAGTTGCCGAAGTACTGCGCCTTCCAGAGGGGAGAGGCGCAGGTGACGGCTGCGGAGGCGGGGGTGGCGGTGAGCAGGCCGCCGACGGCGACGAGGGCGGCCGTCGCGGCCACCGCGGTCGGCCGGGTACGAGTCAGCACGGAGAGTGGGGCCCTTTCCGGACCTTGGGAAAGCACAGTGGTGAGTGACGCCTGTGTGACCTGCGAGGTGGGGGCATGGTTGCCCCCACCTCCTCCCTTTTCGCCGCCCCTGCATCGGCAGGCCACGCACATGCCCGGAACTGTGGCTTCCATCACAGCGGATGGGATCTTGCCCTGGTGAGATCACCGGATGCTCGGTTTCCTCATCCGTCTCCTGCCGTTCTGGGTCCGTGAGCCCCTGCTCATCGTGCTCTGTTCTGTCATCGGCGTACGGATCATGTATCTCGCCGTCCACGACCACGACTGGGCCGCGGCGGGTATCGGCACGGCGTTTCTCGTGATCACAGCGGTCAGTGTCCACAGGGTGGTCCGGGCTCTGCGGGCGCGCCGGAATCCGAGTGCGGCAACCTCTGCGGTTACGGGTGCGGATGGGGCCACGGCAGCCGATGCTGTCACCCAGCCCCAGCCCCAGCCCCAACCCCGGCCGGCCACTCCCGAGAAGGAGCCCAACGCCTGGGGGCAGGCCGCCGCGGCCGTGGCCGTGTTCGGGGCGATCGCGGTCGGGCTGTGGGCGCTGCCGCGCTACATGCCGTCCACCGACAACACCCCGCCGCCGCCCTCCTGTTCGGACGGGTCGTCCCACGAGGAGCTTCCCAAGGCCTACAAGGGGTCACCCCGGCCGGTGACCAGTGCAGAGCTGTGCGAGGCGCTCAACCGGCCCGACCTGGCCGAACTCCTCGGCACGCCGGGAGAGACCGTGACCTCCGTCTCCAGCACCGACAACACCGCTCCCCTGACGGACGAGAAGGTCGCCGCTCCGGAGGCGGCGGTCACGTTCGACACGTACACCGTGAATTTCTCGGCGACCTACAACAAGCTGTCGATCGACCAGTACGTGAAGCTGATGAAGTTCGGGGACGAGACGGACGTCAGGGCGCTCACGGTGCTCGGTCGGCCCGCGGTCCTCTCCTCGGCGCACACCATGAAGTTCGAGATCGATCTCGGAGGCAGTGCGTCCGGCGGCCCGGTCGAGGAAGGCCCCCTGGCCAGGTCGGTGACCGTGGCGCTGGACCATGACGACCGGGGCGGCTACTGCGACATCACGGTATGGAGCACGTCCGGGACCCTCCCGACCGACAGCGTCCTCCTCGACATCGCCGAAAGGGTCCTTCCGAAGATCCCCGAACGGTCCTGACGACGACCCTGGCAACGGCACCGGCACCGGCGCTGGCACCGGCACTGATACGGCCACCGTGGCGGCTGTCCGCCAGGTCATCGGCTACGTCGCAGCCCTCACGCGGCGGCTGCCGAAGCCGCGCCGGCTCAGCCACACGTACGCCCCCATGGCCAACGAGGCTCGTGCCATGAAGTCTGCCCACAGCCAGAGGAGTTGGGTGGTGGGGGACGTTCCCCAGGCTGCCCACAGGAGGGCCGTCATGAGGACGGCAGTCGTCGCCAGGACGAGTGCGTAGCCCACGGCCGCCGTGCGGTGTCGGCCGAGCCATGTGCCCAGCAGGCCCGCGGGGATCTGCACCGTCACATGGAAGCCCACGCAGCTGAGCAGGACCGCCAGGTGGATCATGAACGGCGGCACGTCCGCCGAGGGATCGCTCGCCGGGGCGGCGCCGTACGCGTCCAGCGCCCAGGTCGGTGGCACGACGAAGGTGAGCAGCAGCAGCGCCCCGCTCAGATGCATCGCCGCAAGGTGTGCTGCCGCCCGGCCCGGCGTCCGACTCCCGGGCCCTGAACCGCCGCCCTCTGTACTCACGCTCGGGCCCCTCGATCTCTCCCGCACCATCCAGCACCGCCGCGTCCCGCACCGCCGCATCGCGGAACCGCCGCGTCGCGGGATCAACAAGCACAGTACGCGTGTCACCACCGGGACGGATGGGGCCCCCGATGAGGTGATTCCGGCTGTCGGACGGCCAGTTGTCCGCGTACCTCTTCGGGATTGTCCTTGATCCGTAACGGGGGCGTCCGGACGGCTTTGTTCCTCGTACTGTTCTGAATGTCGCCGGGTGACCGGGGAGTTGGTGGGTAACTTCGGGGGAGCGGGGCGGATATGGCGCGGCACAGTGGCGGACGCGGCTGGTACAGCAAGGTGCTCGGCGCGGCGCTCGGGGTGGCGATCGCCGCCACCGGTGCCTCGATCTGGACCGCGCAGGCCGGGGTCGTGGGCGGTTCGTCGAAGCCGGCCGCCTCGGAGACCGCCGTCAAGCCGGTCGCGGAGACCATCGTGCACGCCTCAGACAAGGGCGCGCGCGGGGTCAACATCACCATCGACGACGGCCCCGACCCCGTCTGGACCCCGCAGATGCTCGACGTGCTGCGGGAGAACGGCGTGAAGGCCACGTTCTGCATGGTGGGTACGCAGGCCGAGGCGCACCCCGATCTCGTGAAGAAGGTCGTCGCGGCCGGTCACCGGCTCTGCGACCACTCGGTGTCGCACGACACCACCATGGACAAGCAGTCCCAGGCCTACCAGAAGCAGCAGATCCTCGACGCCGAGCGCATGATCACCAAGGCGTCCGGGGGCGTACGGCCGATGTACTACCGGGCGCCGGGCGGTGCGTTCACCCCGTACAGCCGCAAGCTCGCCGCCTCCCACGGGATGCGTCCGCTGGGCTGGAACGTGGACACCAAGGACTTCGAGGGTCCGAGCGCGGCCACCATGGTCGCCACCGTCGAGCAGGAACTCCCCGACGGGCCGACGATCCTCTTCCACGACGCGGGCGGCGACCGCTCCCA
This sequence comes from Streptomyces sp. NPDC127119, assembly GCF_042677425.1. Taxonomy (NCBI): domain Bacteria; kingdom Bacillati; phylum Actinomycetota; class Actinomycetes; order Kitasatosporales; family Streptomycetaceae; genus Streptomyces; species Streptomyces sp. NPDC127119. The sequence goes on from NZ_JBHXTO010000052.1 coordinate 34,949, forward strand.
GACCGTCGAGGCCCTGCGTCAGATCCTCCCCCAGCTCAAGGCGGAGGGCCACACCTTCGGTTTCCCTGTGCACTGATCACCCGTGCACTGAGCACCGTGCGCCGGCCGTTCCCCTTGACGGCCCGTGGCCCGTCAAGGGGAGTGACGTCAGCGCACGTCCACGTAGTCGCCCGTCGCGTTGGCCGCGGCCGTCGTCGACGTGGCGGTGAAGCTGTAGCGCCAGTAGCCGTCCGTGGCCGCCTTCACCGTGGTCCTCAGGTTTCCGGAGCTGTCCGTGGTGACCGTCTTCACGGTCGTGTACGCGGACGTCCCCTTCTTGCGGAACTGCAGTGTCACCTTCTGGGCCGAGTAGCCGTGGTGGCCGCCGCTCGTCTCCCAGTCCACCCGGGACAGCTTGCCCGTGACGGTCAGGGTCCTGCCCTTGGTCACCGGCTCGGGAGCCGCGTTGGCCGTCAGCTTCGCGTCACGCAGCAGGGCGACCGTCTTGGCCGCGTGGGCGTCGACGTGGCCCTTGCCGTCCGCCGACTCCGCCCACGCCGCCAGCTTCCACGTACCGGCGAGTGCGTTGCGCCCCAGCGTCCGGCGCGGCTCGATGTAGGCGAACTGTGTCTCGCAGGTGGAAGTGGTCGCGTTGGTCTTCGTGCAGGTCGCGGACCAGGACCCGTGGAGGACGGCGTCGGGGGTGTCGTACGAGCCCTTGTACAGGTACATGTCCCCGCCGGCGATCCCCGACGGGTCGGTGGCGGTGAACTTCGCCGTGAACTCCTGCAGCGGCTGGTCGGTCAGTTCGACCGCCTTGCCCCCGTTCACCACGACGTTCGAGATGCGGGTCGCGCCCACCGTCTCGTCGCCCTGCGGGGCCGGGCCCGCGAACGCCCGGGTGAGGGTGCGACGCAGGACGCCGCCCTGGTCGTCGGCGGCGGTGACGCGCAGCGAGACGAAGGAGGCCGTCGCGGGGACGTCGACCGTCGCCGAGCCGTCCGCCGCGAGCGCCGCGTCCGTCCAGGTCGCGCCGTCGTCCGTGGAGAAGGCGAGCCCGGTGACACGGGTGTTCGCCTGTGAGGCGTCCGTGCCGCGGGTCGTGGCGCTCGCCTCGATCCGTACGGGACCGGCGGCGGTCGCGCGGCCGTAGCCGTTCAGCGCCGGGACGGTCAACCGGGTGTCGATGAGCGGGAGTTCGCGGCCCTCCGCGTACTGCGAGCGGAACGTCCACTCGTTGCGCACGTCCGTGGACAGCCGGGCGTACGGGACACGGCGGTGGACGCGCTGGTCCAGGGTGTACGTCCCCTGCAGCGACTCCAGATTCCGGGTCGAGAGCGTGTCGTAGGCGTCGAGGCCGTCGGCCTGGGCGTGGACGACACCGTCCGAGGAGCTGAGTTTGTACGAGTACGTCGCGCGGCCGTCGGTTCCCGGGTGGCCGGCCGCGTCGCTGAAGGTGTTCGGCTCGTACAGCCAGATCTTGTCGAAGTTGCGCTGCGAGCCGCCTCCTTCACGGCGGAGCGGCTGGGCGGGCGTCGTGCCCAGGGTCTCGCCCGCGGCGGTTCCCGCGGACAGCCTGCGGTCCGGGAGGCTCAGGGTCGACTCGCCCGTGCCGTACGACAGCAGGCGGCCGTAGGTGATTCCGGCGGTGGCGTACTCGGTGACGGAACCGGCGACGGGCACCGCGGAGCCGATGTAGACGCCCGTCCACTCACCGAAGGACGGCACGCTCTGCAGGGAGGCGGTCGTCCGCGTGCCCGAGGCGGCCACCTTCGTGACGGTCTTCGCCAGGGTGGACGCGGCGACCGTCTTGACGGGCGTGGCGGGCACACTGCCGGTGAAGCTGTGCGTGAGGTCGTAGCGGTAGGGGCTCGGCACGTTCGCCGAGGCGCCCTTCTTGCCCAGCACCTCGTGCAGGCGCAGCGAGACACCGCTCAGCGAGAACGGGGTGACGTACACCTTGTCGGCCCCCGAGCCCGCGAAGCCCGCCAGGTCGCCGCCCGGGACGCTGATCCACACGGCGGACGCCTCACGGGTGGCCGTGGTGTCGTCGGTGCGGATCGCGGTCTCCTTGGCCGCGCGCTGGTCGAAGCTGACCGTCTTCGCCGCCGAACCGACCGTGAAGCTGCTGGTGAGCAGGTAGCTCGGCTCCATCCAGTCGTTGTGCAGCGCGACCGAGAAGTAGTCGCCCGGCGGCAGCTTCACGGTCGACGAGGCTCCGGTGCCGGTGCCGGGGACGGCGTACGACGTCCAGGTCCTGCGGTTCCAGACGTAGAACTGCTTGGACCGTACGTCGGCGTTCGTGATGCGCAGCTTGACCGAGTACGTCGCCGAGGCCGCCTTCGCCGACGTGGTGACGGCGGTCGTGGTGGCGCGCCGGGTGCCGTCCGCCTTCGTCGGCAGCGGAAGCGTCGCGGTCGTACCGTCGGAGGCCGACGTCCCGGTCGGCCGTACGGACACCGTGCCGTTCAGTGACGCCACGGAGTAGCGGGCTCCCCGGGCACCGGCCTGCGCGCCCGACGTCACCCGGACGTCCCGTCCGTCGACGAGTTCGACGCGGCCGTCGTCACCCAGCCCGGCACTCGGCTCGGCACTCCCTCCGGTGCTCCGTCCGGTGCGGAGTTCACCGCCCTCACCCTCGTTCTCCGCCGGCGAGACCACTCCCACTGTCGCCCGCCCACCGTCCGAAGCCGTCGCCGTCGCCGTCGCCGCGAGCGTCGGCGTGGGCGCGAGCAGCGCCGAGGCGGTCAGTGCCGCCCCGCACAGCCCCGCCGCCGTGGATCTTCGAAACCGCCGTGCGTGAAAATCGGACATCGATGGCCCCCCTGATGTTTCCACTTGAACGTCCCCTGGGACCGTCCCCGGCACAGCTGTCACGGGCGACGGCCAGCACACTCTAAATGGTGGTGTGCCGACGTTCCGTCAGGCGTTCCAGGCAGGTCATATTTCCGCAGGTCAGGACCCGTTTGAGCATTCCAGCGTCCCGTAATTCCCGGTGGAGTGGCGGATGGGACGGCGGGCGGCACAAGGTGGGGTCGTTCCCAGTACGGCGCCTCGCCGCGGACCACCCGCCGGGTGTGTGTCACCCACCCGATGTTCAGAGAAAGCAGTCCACCCATGCGTAAGAGCACTCGCCCCTTCTCCCGTACGGCCGCCTCCTCCCTCGCCGTCGCCGCCCTCGCGCTCGTCGGGTTCCAGGCGACCGGGCAGACCGCCTCCGCCACCACGGCCGGGACCGCGACCGCCAAGGCGTCCTCGATCGCCACCTGCACGACGGCGAACACCGAGGTGACCGTCGGCGCGGTGTCCCGGCCGATCAACCACCTGCTGCTGAAGGCCACCAACACCGGCACGAAGCCCTGCTACGCCTACAGCGCCCCCTTCCTGCGGGCCGGTGCCGACGCGCAGGCCCCGCTGCAGTGGGTCGAGGACAGCACTCCGCAGTCCGTGCTGGTGCTGGAGCCCGGCCGGTCCGCGTACGCCGGCATCCTGACGTACTCCCCCGACGGTGAGGGCGGCAGCCAGGTGAAGAACCTCGGGGTGATCTTCACCGACAGGAAGGGTCACGCGACCGCCACGGAGAAGACCGTGAAGCTGCCGGGCGGCGGTTCCTTCTTCAACAGCTCCGCCGCCGTCACGTACTGGCAGGACAACGCGGCGGACGCCCTCGTCTGGTGATCCAGGGGGCTCCCGTGATCATGTCACCGGTCTGTGACAGCGCTGTCCTGGTACGACGGCGGCGGGATCCCTTCGTCTCTCAGCACCCTCATAGTGATCGAGCGAGCAAGGACCGGGGGCCGGGACCGTCAAGGGCCCGGCCGCCCCGGCCGCACCTGCCGCCCTCTCCCACCACACCTCACGCAAAGGAACTTCATGTCTGGCAACCGTCGCAGGGCCTTCCTCGTCTCCGCCGTCGTCGTGGGCAGCGCGCTGCTGATGACCGCGTGCCAGGACACCGACGGCAAGGCCGAGGACAGCGGCGCCGGGTCGAGTTCCTCCTCCGCCGGTTCGGCGGACGACAAGGGCACACCGTCCGGCTCGTCGGGTGCGGGCGGCGACCAGGCCGCGGACAAGAACAAGGGCTCCGACGCGAGCAAGGGGTCCGGGAACACGGACGGCTCCGGCGTCGACACCGGTGACGGTACGCGGGAGAAGGTCGAACAGAGCTGCGGCGCCAACGACATCGCCTGGTCCACCAGGTCCGAGAGCCAGGCCGGCGGATACGTCCTGATCATGGCGAAGGCGAAGCCGGGGATCACCTGCTGGCTGCCCGCCGAGCTGCCGACCGTGGCGTTCGGGTCCGACGGCACCGAGGCGGGGCCCGCGGAGCAGAGCGCCGGCGAGCCGGTCAAGCTGAGCGGGAACGTCACCGCGTACGCCGGCGTGAACCCCAAGACCACCGGCGCGGACGGCGGCAAGGAGCTGGAGAGCATCATCGTCGCCGTCGGCAACGAGGACCCCGACCCGGTGAGCCTGCCGGTCGACACCATCACCGTCGACGAGCCGATCGTCACCAACTGGCACACCTCCCCCACGGACGCCGTTCCCTTCGGCTGACCGGACCGCGCGGGCGACGTTCTGAGTCGATGTGCCGTCGCGGCCCGTTCTTCACAGTGCAGGACGTATTCGACCCAGGAGTCTGTGATGAGCACCAGGACAGGACCCCAGCGATACCCCTCCGCGAGCCGTGCCAACTGGTACCAGGACGATTTCGGCGGTGACCCGATGGAGGTCAACGTCGTCGTCCTGCACACCACGGAGGGTTCCACCCTGCCCGGTTACGGGGGTGGCGCCTCCGCGCCGAACCTGACCGCGGTTCCCGACCTCGCCGCCAAGAAGCTGAAGTGGTACCAGCACTTCGACATCGAGACCTCCTCCCGCGCACTGGTCAATCTGTCCGGCGGAGTCGAGACGAACACCCTGAACGTGTGCCAGGTCGAACTGGTCGGCACCTGCGACCCGGCCACGCACGCGAAGTGGAAGACGGCGGGCCGGGCGCACATCTACTGGCCGGACGCGCCCGACTGGGCCCTGCAGGCGGTCTCCCGCTTCCTGGCCTGGATGCACGAGGAGCACGGCGTACCGCTGTCCGGCCCGAAGTCGTGGCCCGCGTACCCCGGTTCGTACGCGAACGGTGGCGGTCAGCGGATGTCGGGCGCGAAGTGGACCGCCTTCAAGGGCGTCTGCGGGCACATGCACGTGCCGGAGAACGTCCACGGCGACCCCGGCGCGATCGACTTCGCCAGGATCCTCAAGTACGCGAAGGCCGAACTGGACGTCGACGACGACACCCCGGGGACGACCACACCCACCGTCCCCGCCTTCCCCGGGCGCAAGTACTTCGGGACCGGGACGTCGAACGCGTACGTGCTGCAGCTCGGCAAGCAGCTGGTGAAGCGCGGCTTCGGCGACCACTACAAGGTCGGCCCGAGCAGGACGTGGGGTGAGGCGGACCGGCTGAACGTGCGCGACTTCCAGAAGTCGCGCAAGGAACTGCGCGGCGACGCCGACGGCATCCCCGGCCCCCTGACCTGGCGCCTGCTGTTCTCCTGAGCAGCCACCCGGCGGGCGGGAATTGTCAGACAGGCCCTAGTGGGCGGATGTGCCGCCGGGACGGATCAGGCCCGTCTCGTACGCCAGGATCGTCGCCTGCACCCGGTCCCGCAGGCCCAGCTTGGTGAGCAGGGCGTTGACATGGGTCTTCACGGTTCCGGTGGTCACGCCGAGGGCCGCCGCGATCTCCGCGTTGGCCAGGCCCGCGGCGATGTGGAGCAGTACTTCCCGTTCGCGCGGGGTGAGTTGTCCGAGTGCGCCGGTGACGGCGGGCGGCGGGGGCGCGCCCTGCGCGAAGGTGTCGATCAGGCGGCGGGTGACGGCCGGGGCGAGGATGCCCTCGCCGGAAGCGACGACGCGCAGGGCGGACAGGAGTTCCTCGGGCTGGGCGTCCTTGAGGAGGAAGCCCGAGGCTCCGGCCCGCAGCGCCTCGTACACGTACGCGTCGAGGTCGAAGGTGGTGAGGACCAGGACCCGGGGTCCGGGCTTGAGCGCGGTGATGAAGCGGGTCGCGGTCAGGCCGTCCATGCCGGGCATCCGGATGTCCATCAGGACCAGGTCGGGGGCCTCGCTGGTGGCCAGCTCCACGGCGGTCGCCCCGTCCCCGGCCTCGCCGACGACGGTCAGGTCGGGTTCGGCGTCGACGATGGCGGCGAACCCGGCGCGGACCACCGCCTGGTCGTCGACGACCATCACACGTGTGGCGACGGGGACACCTCCTGGGACGGGGCCGGGACCGGCTCCGGGCCGGGTCCGGCCGCCAGCGGCAGCGACACCCGTACGGTACCGGCAGGTTCGAGGGTGAGACGGGCCCCGACGGCGGCGGCCCCCGCGCGCAGGCGGTCCGCGGCCGGGCCGTGCACCGCCAGGCGTACGCCGCTGATCGTGAGGTGGAGTGCTCTGCGGCGCCGCCGCAGCCGCACCCGGGCGGGCCCGCGGTCACCGGCGCCGAGTGCCGCCTCCACCAGCCGGTACGCCGTCAGCGCCACCGGCTCCGGCAGCCCCGCGGCGGATGCGGGGAGCCCGCGCACGGTCACCTGCCGTCCGGCGAGGCCCGCCGTCCGGCACAGCGCGTCGAGGGCGAGGGGGAGGTCGGGGGCGGGCGCGTGGGCCTGCTGCCGGGCCGGTCCCGGCAGGTCGCCGTTCATCTCGTGGAGCAGTTCCCGCATGGCCTTGAGCGTGGCGCGGGCCTCGGTGGCCACCTCGTCCAGCTCTCCCCCGCGGGCGAGTTCGACGAGCGCCGAGGTGCGGTCGAGCACCGCGTCCCGCAGCCGTGCCGCCAGCAGGTACCGTTCGGCGCCCGCCGCGTACCGGGCCTCCCAGCGGGAGATGCTGAGCGCGAGGTCGTCGCGGGCCACGGCCCGCAGGCGCCGGCCGCGGACGATCAGCCCGGCTCCCCAGGTCAGGGCGAACAGCAGCCCCAGGAGTATCCCGAGCGGCACGATGATCGCCGCCATGGTGAGCAGGGACGGCTTCTCGCCGACCAGTGTGCCGTCGGCGGCGGCGGTCACGGTCAGCGCGACGGCGCTCGCGCCCGCGGTCACGAACGGCGAGGGCCAGGTGTGGACGCCGCCACGGCCGTAGGCCCCCAGGGCGTACACGGCCAGGGCCTCGGTCAGCAGGCCGCCCGCGAGGAAGGGCGACGCCTGTCCGGACAGCGGAGTCGCCACACAGGCCACCGGCCACAGCCAGGACGAGGCGAGGACCGCGGCGAGGACCGCCCAGGGCGCCCGGCGCCGCCACAGCAGCGGCAGCGCGTGCAGGGTGAGCAGCGCGGACACCAGGCCGATGTTCCACAGGCCGGTGGAGTCGTCGCGGTGGGCCCAGTCCTCCGCGTCCGTCAGCAGGATGATCAGGGGGAGCACGGCCGCGGTGAAGGCGAGCGCGAGGTCCGCCAGCCGCTGCTCGCGCGGGAAGTCGCGCCGTCGCGGACGTACGCCGGGCTGCCGGGGCCCCGTGGTGTCGGGCAGCGTGGCACGCACGCGCCAGCCCCCGTCGGGCCGGGGGCCCGCGGTCAGTTCCCCGCCGAGGGCCACCGCGCGTTCGCGCATGCCCGCGACGCCCCTGCCGGAGCCCATGTCCCCGAAGTCGGCCGTGCCGCGCGCGGCGGTGTTGTCCACGGTCAGCTCCAGCGTGCCGCCCGCCGTCCCTGCCGCCGTCCCGGCCAGCCGGCGTACGGCGACCCGCAGAGCCGAACCGGGCGCGTACCGCAGGGCGTTGGTGAGGGCTTCGCGCACGATGCCGTGCACCGCCTCGGCGGCGGGTCCGGCGAGGTCGTCGGGGATCTCGACGGCGATCGGGCGGCCCAGGCGGCCGAATCCGGAGACGAGTTCCTGGATGCGTCCGGTCATCGGGCGGGCGTCGGCGGGGCCCGCCTCCCGCATCACCGCGACCAGCCGCTGGATCGCCGCCAGGGTCTCGCGGCCGGTCCGTTCGGCGAACTCCAGTGCCTCGGCGACGAGTTCGGGCCTGCGGTCGCCGAGTCTGCGGGCCGCGTCCACGGTGACCACGACCGAGGTGAGGTGGTGTGCGCTGACGTCGTGCAACTCCCGGGCGAGCCTGCCGCGTTCGGACTCCCCGGCCCGCCGCCTGCTCTCCTCCGCGCCGGCCAGCAGCCGGGCCGCCGCCTGCCGCCCCGCCAGCCGTTGCCGCCGCGCCAGCCCGAGGCCCACGCAGACGACGTACGTGACGGCCTGCAGGGTCAGCTGGGTGGCGAGCGCGGGGTGGAGTCCGACGCGTACGACCGCCAGCAGCCAGGACGAGCCGACGGCCGCGGCCAGGGCGCCCGCGGTGACCGCGGTGGGACGGCGGACGGCGACGGAGTAGAGGGCGACCGGCAGACCCAGGTCGGTGTACGCGTCGTACTCCAGGGTCTGGCCCAGGACCGAGGTCCCGAGGACCCCCACCAGGGCCCGTACGGGCGCGCGTCGGCGCATGCTCAGCGCGACCGTCTCCACCGCGACCGCGACGAGCACGCCGGCGACACCGGCCGGGCCCGGTGCGGGGGCGTCCAGCAGACCGGCCTCGTCCCCGATGCACAGCAGCATCACCTGCACGGCGGCGAGCAGCCCCGGAAGCGCCCAGTTCCGTGTCGTCTCCATGTCAGGTCGTCTCCATGTCGGGCAGGCCCTGGGGCCCGCCGGTTTCTCCACCCCTGGGTAGAGGCCCCGGTCCTCCGCCGCGCCGACGACTCCCCGCCCGGCCGACGGAATGCTTGCGGGCATGGACATCAGCACGCTCACCGTCGTACTGAGCGCCGTCGTGGTCGTCGCGGCCGCGTTCCTCATCGCCTCCAACGAACCCCCGCTGTGGCTCTACGCGCTCGGCTGCGCGGGCTCCTGGCCGCTGAGCCACGTCCTGCTCGACGGGCCCGGCCGCACCGCCGGCCTCGGGGACGGTTCCGTCGGCGCGTGGGCGGTACGGCTCGCCGTCACCACCACCGTCACGGCCCTGCTGAGCTTCTTCGTCGACAAGGACCGCCGGGCCGGGGACACCGTCTGACGAACGGTCCCCCGGCGCTCAGGCGAGTTCGGGCTGCGGGTCCAGGTGCGGCGCCGGCGCGGGCTTCGGCTCCCAGGACGTCGTGGTCCGCACGTAGCCGTATATCACCGAGGTCATCGCCAGCAGCACGAGCGGTCCGAAGATCCACGGGTGGCGGGCCATCTCGGAGGGCAGGAAGCGGTACGCCACCAGGAGCCCGCCGAAGACGGTCGCGCCGTGGGCGGCGAGCCGGACCCCCGAGCGGTCCCAGCCGCGGTCGTACGCGCGCAGGGCCGCCTCTATCGTGAGGACGAACACCACACCGGCGACGAGGTCCGCCCCGTAGTGGTAGCCGAATCCGAGCGTCGCGGCCAGCGTCGCGATCAGCCAGAACGCGCCCGCGAACCGTATGAGCCGCGGGCCCTTCCTGGAGTGGATGAAGATCGTGACGGCCCAGGCGGTGTGCAGGCTGGGCATGCAGTTGCGCGGGGTGATGCCGTCGAAGCCCATGGGCTGCGGGGCACCGATCGGCGGTGGCGTCCGCGGCCACAGATCGCCCACCGCCCACTGGACGCTGGACGGGGCGTTCTGCGCCCACACGCTGACCGACGCCCAGTGCTCGGCGCCGTTGCCGAAGGCGAAGACCGGTCCGACGACCGGGAAGATCATGTAGACGGCCGGTCCGAGGAGACCGATCACCAGGAACGTGCGCACCAGGTGATGGACCGGGAAGCGGCGCTCGGTGGCGACATTGCGCAGTTGGTACAGGGCGACGACGACCGCGGCGACCGCGAGCTGACCGTAGACGAAGTCGAGGAGACCGAAGCCGAGCGGGCCGCTCGCGGTGACGAGCCTGCCCACCGGCCAGGACAGGTTGCCCAGCGCGTGATCGGCGGTCGCCATGTACTGGTCGAGCACCATCGGGCGGGTCTTCGAGGTGATGAGCAGCCAGGTGTCACCGGTCTTGCGGCCGACCACCAGCAGCAGGCCCAGCCCGACGCCCTTCAGCAGCAGCACGCGATCCGGTCCGGTGCGGCGGGTGAAGGCCATGACCGCGCAGCCGAGGATCACCCACAGCGCGCCGTTCCCGAAGGGGTGGCCGTCGGTGATCCTGATGTCGGCCGCCCACCGGACCAGCCAGAAGACGACGTCGATACCGACCGCGGCACCGACCGCGACGAACCGCTGCCGCCAGGGGAGCACCACCAGCGTCAACGCCATGCTGGCGTAGAGCAGCCCCCCGGACTTGGGGGCGAAGACCACTTCTCGCACCTGGTTGGTGATCGGCCCCGGCAGGCCGTAGTGACGTGCGGCGATCTCCAGCGCGATCATGAACCCGAGGGCCGCCACACCCACCACGGCCCAGAGTCTCACCCGTCGCCGGCGCCACAGGGAGGGCGCGACGCCGGGGTCTATTCGGGCGGAGACCTGCGATTTTATAGGTTTCAAGTTTTTCAGTCGATTGAGTAGGTGTTGATTCGGTAGGTGTCGCGCAGGCCCGAGCCGGGCCTCTCAGCAGGGGAAGACGGGGGGATCGGTGTTCGGGTTCCGGCCTCACCCCCGACCGCTGTGCCGCAGCCGCGCCATCAGCAGGGCCCCGCCGACGCCGGCACCCACCGCTCCCACCGCTCCCACCGCCAGGAATCCGCCGGTCGAGCGCCACGACAGCACCGACCAGCGGGACTGCGCGGAGAACAGCGATCCCGTACTCATCCATGAGCCGGTCGAGAGCAGCGACAGGGACGAGCCGATCGAACCGACCGACAGGGCGCTCCCGATCGAACCGACGGACAGGGCCGAACCGACCGACCCCACGGACAGCACCGAGCCCACCGAGCCGATCGACAGCACGGAGTCCTGGGACCACAGCGACAGCACCGATCCGGCGGAACCACGACCGACCGATCGTACGGACAGCTTTTTCATAGGGACATCTTGCCTGCCCGGTGCCCCTGCCCGGGAGATCCCGTACACGCTTACGTGCACGGCACATCCTTGCGAATTAACTTAGGTAAGGCTTACCGTACTGAGTCGTACCACTCGGGGCCCGGCCATCGACCGTCGTACCGGTCCCCCTCGGCGAGCGCTCCACCGACGCAGCCTGGCCGCCCTCCCCCAGTGCCCCACGGGCCTGGGAGGTGCCCCCAAGCCGGAACCCGCTCAGAGGACCCGCACGTGAATCGCTCCACCGGCTCCGCCGCCCAGCCCTCCCCCGCCCCGCCCTCCGCCGCCTTCGGCCTGTACGACCCCGCCCGCGAGCACAGCGCCTGTGGCGTCGGCTTCATCACCCGGCTCGACGGGACACCGGGCCACGACGTCGTCCGCAGGGGCGACGAGGCGCTGCGGGCCATCCCGCACCGGGGCGGCACGTCCGCCGAGGGTGTCGGCGACGGGGCGGGCGTGAGCGTCGACCTGTCGGTGGAGTTCTTCGGCGCGCTCACCGGGGAGCGGCTGCGCCCCGGGCACTTCGGGGTCGCCAACTGCTTCGTACCGACCGACGGCGCACGGCGTCACGCGTCGGTGGAACTGGTCGGCCGCGCCCTCGCCGCGCAGGGCTTCGACGTCCTGCTCGTCCGGGACGTGCCCGTGGACCACGGCGTCGCAAGGCCCGCCGCCGAGCAGTACCAACTCCCCATCGTGCAGTGGGTGTTCCGGGCCCCGGACGCCTGGGAGCGCCATGCCGTCGACTCGGCCGCGCACCGCGCCCTGCTCGCCGTCGAGGCCGTCGCCTACGCCGACGACGCGTACGCCGGGCTGTATCCGCTGTCGCTGAGCGCGCGCACCCAGGTGCTCAAGGGGCGGCTCAACTCCGGGGAGATCGTCGGGTACTTCCGTGACCTGTGCGACCCGCGGCACTCCGTGCGCTCGCTGTACTTCCACACCCGGTTCTCCACCAACACCGAGCCGCATCCGACGATGGCGCAGCCGTTCCGGCTCATGGCCCACAACGGCGAGCTGAACACCGACCGCAAGAACCGGCTGAGCGACGAGGCGCTCGCGCGGGCCCGCACCAGGAGCATCGTCCGGCCGCCCGGCCAGTCCGACTCCAGCCGGCTCGACCAGACCCTGCAGAGCCGGGTCTCCGACGACGGGCTCGACATCGTCGAGGCCGTCGTGTCGCTGATGCCGCCCGCCTGGGAGAACGACCGCACCCTGCCCGTCTCCGTCCGCGACATGCTGGAGTACTTCTCGCTGTACGAGGAGAAGAACGACGGGCCCGCCGCCGTCATCTTCAGCGACGGGGACGTCATCGGCGCCCGGCTGGACCGGCTCGGTCTGCGTCCGCTGCGTACCGTCGAGACCGCCGAGTACCTGATGGTGTCCTCGGAGGCCGGGCAGGTCGCGTTCCCCGACGAGGAGGTCGTGCACCGGGGGCGTATCGAGGCAGGCGGCATGCTCGTCGTCGACCACCGGACCGGGCGGCGGATGCGGACGCGCGAGGTGCTCGACTCCCTCGCCGCGCGCCGCCCCTACAGCGAACTGCTCGACGCGGCTCGGGTGAACCTCGACGACCTCCCCGCGCCCGACTACTACCGGGGCACGACCACGCTCGGGTACGAGGGCGACCTGACGCCCGCCGGACGGTACGTGGCGTACGGGCTGAACCAGGAGAGCTTCCGGTTCATGCTCGACCCGATGCTCGCCGACGGGTCGGAGCGGATCTCGGCGATGGGGTACGGCAACGCCATCAACGCGCTCAGCGACACCGAGGGCGGTATGGCGAAGTACTTCTCGCAGCGCTTCGCCCAGGTGACGAACCCGCCGCTGGACAGCATCCGCGAGGCCGACGGCATGAGCATGCGGGTCGCGCTCGGCCCCAAGCCGGACGGCACCGGCGACATCGCGGACGCCGGCACGGCCGGTGAACGGCAGCTCGTCGTGAACTCACCCGTGCTCGGGCACCTCGACATGGTCCGGCTGCGCGACCAGCGGATCGTGCCGCTGGAACGGTTCGCCATGCTCTACGAGCCGGTCGCCGGGGACACCACCGCGAACGCCGACGCCCTGCGGGACGCGCTGACGCGCCTGTGCGACGACGTGGAGCGGTTCGCCGCCGAGCGGGGCGGTATCGCGCTCCTCAGCGACCGCGCGATCTCCTCGACGCGGGCGCCGCTGCCCGTCGTCCTCGCCGTCGCCGCCGTCAACCAGCGCCTGATCGAGGCCGGGCTGCGGCTGCGCGTCTCGCTCGTCGCGGAGAGCGGGCAGCTGCCGTCCTCGCACCATGTGGCGACCGCGCTCGGCTTCGGCGCCTCGGCGGTCTACAGCCTCAGCGCCCGGCTGCGCGCCGAGGAGCGGCACCCGAGCGCGCCCGCGCCGGCGGGGGAGATCACCGGGACCGACCGGGCGCTGGCGAGGTTCCGCAAGGCGGCCGAGAAGGCGCTCGCCAAGACCATGGGGCGCGTCGGGCTGTGCACCGCCGAGAGCTACATCGGCGGCGCGTTCTTCGAACCGAACTACCTCGACACCCGCGACGACGTGTTCGCGCGGGCCTTCCCGCACATGGACGCCCCGGTCGGCGGGGTCGGCTTCGCGCGGATCGCGCAGGCCGCGACGGACTGGCACGAGCGTGCCCGCACGGTCGGGAGCGATCAGCAGATCCCGCTGCTCGGGCTGTTCAAGGAGCGCTCCGACGGCGCCGGGCACTCGTTCGGGGTCACGGCCGTGCGCGGGTTCGGCGACATGGTCGAGGAGCGGCCGGAGTTCGGGCGGCCCGGCGACTCGGACGCGCTGCGCCTGCTCACGCTCGGCCAGCTCGACGACGCGTTCGGCATCACGGAGGCCGCGTACCGGAACACGGGGTACGACGCGCTCAGCGACGCCGAGATCGACGCGTTCCGGATCACGCCGGGCTACCGCGCGTTCCTGCGCACGACCCACGAGGAGCGCTCACGCCGCCCCTCCGCCCTGCGCGACGTCCTGGCCCTCCCCGCGGACGTCACGGGCCTGCGCACCCCGGAGGACTTCGCCCGCGAACTGGGCCGGTTCTCCACCGACGGCAACGCGAGTGTGATGGTGCGCGGGGTGGCCGTGACGGTCCGGGCGGGCCGGACGGACCGGGCGGCCACGGCTGCCCCGGCCGTCCCGACCGCCGGGCCCGGCGAGGACACCCCGACCGTCCCAGCGGACCCGGCCACCCCTGCGGCCCAGGGAGCGCCGGGTCGAGCCGTCTCCGAGAGCCGCGCCGACGGCGACGCCCGCGGCGGCGACAGCGTCACCGTGCGCCTGCGGCTCGTCCCGGACGGCTCCGCGCCCGCCTCCGCCACCGCCACCGCCTCCGCCACCGACGGCGACGGCGACGCCCAGCGGCACCGCGCGCTCGCCGCCGGGCTCGCCCTCGCGCACCCCGGTGAGGTCGAGACGCTGGAGGCCGGTGCGGACGGCATCCTCGTCCTCGCCACCGGCACCGCCGCCCAGTTGCTCACGCTGCTCCGGAGCGCGCCCGCGAGCGTGGCCCTCGACGACGTGCGGCCCGCGCACGAGATCACCCGGGTGCTCGCCTCCGGCGCGATGAGCCACGGGGCGCTCGTGGCGACCGCGCACGAGGCCGTCGCGCACGGCACGAACATGGTCGGCGCCCTGTCGAACAGCGGCGAGGGCGGCGAGCACCACTCCCGCTACGGGACCATCCGCGGCTCCCGGATCAAGCAGTTCGCGTCCGGCCGGTTCGGCATCTGGGCGGGCTATCTCGCCGATCCGATGCTGCGGGAGCTGGAGATCAAGATCGGGCAGGGCGCCAAGCCCGGCGAGGGCGGCCAGCTGCCCGCACCGAAGGTGACGGTCGACATCGCGGCAGCTCGTGGCGGCACCCCCGGCATCGAGCTGATCTCACCGCCCCCGCACCACGACACGTACTCGATCGAGGACCTCGCGCAGCTCATCCACGACTGCAAGGCAGCCCGGGTACGCGTCGTCGTGAAGCTGGTGTCCTCGGAGGGCATCGGCACCATCGCGGTGGGCGTCGCCAAGGCGGGCGCGGACGTCATCAACGTGGCGGGGAACACCGGCGGTACGGGCGCCGCCGCCGTCACCAGCCTCAAGTACGCCGGACGCTCCGCGGAGATCGGCGTCGCCGAGGTGCACCAGGCGCTCGTCGCGAACGGCCTGCGCCAGAAGGTCGTCCTGCGCTGTTCCGGCGCGCACCAGACCGGCTCCGACGTCGTCACCTCCGCACTCCTCGGCGGCGACAGCTTCGAGTTCGGTACGACCGCGCTCATGATGCTCGGCTGTGTCATGGCGAAGAACTGCAACGTGAAGTGCCCGGCCGGGCTCACCACCAACGCCGAGGCCTTCGAGGGCGACCCGCGCGCACTCGCCCAGTACCTCCTCAACATCGCGCACGACGTCCGGCAGATCCTCGCCCGGCTGGGACTGCGGTCGCTGCGTGAGGCGCGCGGGCGCACCGACCTGCTGCAGTTCCTCGACCACCCCGCGAGCGTCGGGCGGCTCGACGTCCGCCGGCTGCTCGCGCGCGTGCCGGAGAAGGCCGTCGCGGACCCCGAGTACCTGGAGAAGGACTTCACCACCGACGACGCGCTCGTCGAACGGGTCCGCGCCGCGCTCCTGGACCGGCGCGAGCCGTCCCTGCTCGTCGAGGGCGTCCACCTGCGCAACAGCGACAAGTCCGTCGGCGGACAGCTCTCCATCGACATCGAGCGGCTCCTCAACCACGGGGGCCGGAAGAGCGACACCGGCGTACCCGCCGTCACCGTCGACGACCGCGGCCGGCGCCGCCTCGTCGACGGCGCCGTCCGCATCCGTACCACCGGCTCCGCCGGTCAGTCGTACGGCGTGTTCTGCAACGACGGGATCGCCCTCGAACACACCGGCACCGCGAACGACGGCGTCGGCAAGAGCCAGAGCGGCGGCCGGATCGTCGTCCGCGCCCCGGGCGGCGGCAGCGCCGAACGCGGCGGCAACGTCCTCGTCGGGAACTTCGCGCTGTTCGGCGCGACCGGCGGCCGGACGTTCGTGCAGGGGGAGGCCGGCGACCGGTTCGCCGTACGCAACTCCGGGGCGACCGCGGTCGTCGAGGGCGTCGGCGACTTCGGCTGCGAGTACATGACCGGCGGCACCGTCCTCAACCTCGGCGGCTTCGGCAAGGGCCTCGGCAACGGCATGAGCGGCGGGTTCCTCTACCAGTACGACCCCTCCGGCGAGGTCCGCGACCGGGTCAGCGCGGACTCGCTGCTGGTGTTCCCGGTGACCGACACCGGGCACGGCGCCTTCCACGAGCAGGCCGTACGGCTGCTGCTGGCCTGGCATCTGGAGGCCACCGGCTCCCCGCTCGCGGCCCGGCTGCTGGCGGACTGGGAGAGCGAGCGGCGGCACGTGTACTGCGGGATGCCCCGGGCGCTGCTGCTGTACCAGGACGCCGGTGAGATCCTCGCCGCGGCGAGCCGGGGACAGCTCCTCGACGAGCTGGCGACCTCGATCGCGACGGACAAGCTCCGCGCGTTCAAGGTCGACTACCGCGACCGCAGGACCGTGCTCGGCGGCCGTGCCCCGGCCTTCGGCGACCAGGGCGGCGACGACATGTTCTCGCTGCTGTCCTCGTACACCGTGCTCGGGGTCGCGCAGGATCTCGCGCTGCGGCGGGTGCCCGGGGCGAGCGGCCCGGACGACCCGCGGATCGCCGGGGCGGTCCGCAACCTCGTGCTCACCGAGGACTTCTTCGTCAAGCAGCGGGTCGTGAAGTACCTGCGCGGCACGCTGGAGCGGTTCGACGACGACGAACTGGCCACGCTCATCGCGGTCAAGCGCCTCGACGACTACAAGCGCGCCCTGCGGCAGCGCAACAACCTCAGCGTCGACGCGCCCGGCACCTACGGCTGGATCATGCACCAGAACGCCAAGAACGCGGGCCGCGTACGGGCCGCCCGCTTCGACGAACTGCTCGCGACCGCGGCGCTCGACGACCTCGCGAGCCGCCGCGTCCCGCAGGCCCCGACCGAGACGACCGAGACGGTGACCGCGTGACGCCCATGCCCCCGACCGGGCTCCTCATCCCGGCCGACGCGCCGTTCTCCGCCGCGCAGGAGTCCTGGCTCGCCGGGTTCATCGCCGGTGTCGCCGCGGCCGGACGCCGGGCCCCGGCCGCGGGCGACGCGCCCACGGCGACGGTCGACGTCCTGTTCGGCACCCAGACCGGGAACGCCGAGTTCCTCGCCGGTGAGGTCGTCGCAGGGGCCCGCGCGCACGGCCTCGGCGGGACCGCCACCGCGCTCGACGCCGTCACGCCCGAACGGCTCGCCGCGATGTCCCACGTGCTCGTCCTCGCCTCGACGTACGGCGAGGGCGAGATGCCCGACAACGCCGGACTGTTCTGGGAGTCGCTCCAGGCCGACACCGCGCCCCGCCTGGACGGGCTGCGGTACGCGGTCCTCGGGCTCGGCGACCGCGGGTACGACGACTTCTGCCAGGCCGCGAAGCTCATCGACACCCGCCTGGAACAGCTGGGCGCCACCCGGCTGCACGACCGCGTGGACTGCGACGTCGACTTCGAGGAGCCCGCGGCGGCCTGGACGACCGCGGTCCTGGACCGGCTGACCGCCGAGACCGGCGGTACGACGGTGACCGCCACGCCCTCCCCCGCGGCCGTCACGCCTGCCCCCGCGCCCGCCCCGGCTCCCCGCACCCGCTCCCCCTGGAACAGGCGCACCCCCTACCCCTCCCGCCTCCTGGTGAACAGGCTGCTGTCCTCGCCGGACAGCGCGAAGGAGATCCGCCACTACGAGTTCGACCTCGGCGACAGCGGCATCACGTACGAGGCGGGCGACGCGCTGGCCGTCGTACCGCTGAACGACGACGCGCTGGTCGGCGCGCTCCTCGATCACCTGGGCGCGGGCGGCGACGAGGAGACCGCCCGGCTCCTGCGCGCCGAACGCGAGATCCGCACCCCGTCCAAAGAACTGATCGCCGACCTCGTGGAGCGGGCGCCGTCGAGCGAGCTGGCCGCGGTCGTCGCGCACGGCGACCGCTCCGACCTCGGCTCCTGGCTGTGGGGCCGGGACGTGCTCGACCTGCTCCGGGACGCCGGACCGGCCGCCCCCGAACTGGCCGAACTGCTGCCGCTCCTGCGGCCGTTGCAGGCCCGCCAGTACTCGATCTCGTCGAGCCCGCTCGCCCACCCCGACCGGATCCACCTCACCGTCGCGTCCGTCCGCTACGACACCGGCCGGCGGACGCACGCGGGGGTCACCTCGTCGTATCTCGCGGACCGCGTCGCCGAGGAGGCGCCCGTGGGCATCTACCTCCAGCCCAACGCCTCCTTCGGCGTCCCGGCCGACGACGACACCCCGATGGTCATGATCGGCCCCGGCACGGGCATCGCGCCCTTCCGCGGCTTCCTGCACGAGCGGGCCGCGCGGGGCGCCCCGGGACGCAACTGGCTGTTCTTCGGCGACCGCCACCGCGACACCGACTTCGTGTACGAGGACGAGCTGGCCGGGCTGCGCGAGAGCGGCGTGCTCACCCGGCTCGACCTCGCGTTCTCGCGCGACCAGGCCGAGAAGGTGTACGTCCAGACGCGGATGCGGGAGCAGGCGCGCGAGTTGCACGCCTGGCTGGAGGACGGCGCGCACGTCTACGTCTGCGGGGACGCCTCCCGGATGGCGAAGGACGTCGAGGCGGCCCTGCTGGGCGTCATCGCCGGGCAGCGCGGACGCGGGAACGCCGACGCCGCCGAGTACCTGGCGGACCTGCGCCGGGCCAAGCGCTACGTACGGGACGTGTACTGAACATGACGGACCACCACAAGCCGTACCGGACCTGCGCGTTCGAGGGGTGCTGCGGCAGACGGAACAGCAGCGTGCGGCTGATCGACGCGCGGATGCCGGAACTGGCCCGCTGTCTGACGCTCTTCCGGTACGTCCAGGCGATCACCGGAGGGCCGGTCGCCCGGATCGAGCAGGCGGGCAGCTACGCGGTCCCGAGCCTGCCCGGCGAGGCGTTCGCCGTCCGGCCGGGCTCGATCGCCCTGCGTATCGACGGCGGCTCGATCGCCTCGGCCGTGGTCGCGCGGGACGAGGACACCGGAACGGTCGCCCTGAGCCTGCTCGACGCGGACGGCCGGACCGTGCACCAGGGGCGGCTGCTCTCCGAGGGTGACCGGCTGCTGGCCGGACTCGCCGGCACGGTCGCCCCGGGACTCCCGCCGGCCGGACCGTCCACCGCCGCACCCGGGGTACCGGAGTGGGAGAGCGGCGACCAACTCGCCCAGCTCGACGCGGTGCTGACGGACGGCGGGGCCGCCCGGCGCGCGGCCTTCCACCGCTACCGCGGCGAGCACCGGGCGATCGGGACCGACGTCGTGCCCGCGGTGCTCGACCACGTCTGTTCCGTCGGGCTGCCGATCGGGATCGCCGTGTTCGGACCGGGGGCCCTGCAGGCGTGCGGCGGCCGGGTGCACGTCACCGACCGGACCGTCGGCGGGCGGGTGTTCGCCGCGATCGCGGACAGCTCGGTGGAGATCGACCTCGCGGGCGTCCGGGCCTGCCGTCTCGTGCGCTCGACGGCCGCTCACGGCCCGACCTCGGCGCTCGAACTCGACGACGGGGACGGACGCTGTGTCGCGGTCGTCACGCAGTTCGGGATGGTCGGCGAGGACGTGCACACGGCGTGGGAACACCTGGCGGCGTCCCTGCCCGACACCTGACCGCCCGGCCGATCGACACGGCCAGGCGTCGGACTCCTGCACCTAGGACCTGTCCGGTCGATCACGGCGAAGGAAAGCTGCGGTGCCTTGTGGGCGCCGGTGAGCGGGGTGTGGTGCGTGCAGCTGCAAGGCGGAG
>NZ_JBHXTO010000053.1:0-45963 GCF_042677425.1 Streptomyces sp. NPDC127119
ACTGTGTCCTCAAACGCCGGACGGGCTGAAAATCAGCCCGTCCGGCGTTTGAGGACAAAGGGGGCGAGGGGGCGCAGCCCCCATGCGTGGTCGGGAAGGGGAAGGGGCGGCGGGGGCGAGGAGAAGTCCTAGTCCAAGTAGCCCCTCAGCTGGTCCGCGAACGCGTGGTCGCGGAGTTTGTTGAGGGTCTTGGACTCGATCTGGCGGATCCGCTCACGGGTGACGCCGAAGATCCGCCCGATCTCCTCCAGCGTGCGCGGGCGCCCGTCCGCCAGCCCGTACCGGAGTTGGACGACCTTCCGCTCACGCTCGCCCAGCGTGGACAGCACCGCCTCCAGATGCTCCCGGAGGAGCAGGAACGCCGCCGACTCGACAGGACTCGTCGCGTCCCCGTCCTCGATCAGGTCCCCGAGGGCGACATCGTCCTCCTCCCCCACCGGCGCGTGGAGCGACACCGGCTCCTGCGCGAGCCGCAACACCTCACTGACCCGCTCACTGGGCAGGTCGAGATGCGCCGCGACCTCCTCCGGCGTCGGCTCGTACCCCCGTTCCTGCAGCATCCGCCGCTGCACCCGCACGACCCGGTTGATGAGTTCGACCACGTGCACGGGGACCCGGATCGTGCGGGCCTGGTCGGCGAGGGCCCGGGACATGGCCTGGCGGATCCACCAGGTCGCGTACGTCGAGAACTTGTACCCGCGGGCGTAGTCGAACTTCTCGACCGCCCTGATCAGCCCCAGGTTGCCTTCCTGGACCAGGTCGAGCATGGTGAGCCCGCGCCCCACGTACCGCTTGGCGACGGAGACGACGAGACGCAGGTTCGCCTCGATGAGCCGGCGTTTGGCCATGCGGCCCATGACCACGAGTTTGTCGAGGTCCAGGGCGAGTTGGCTGTCGAGGTCGGAGGCCAGCCGGAGCTTCTCCTCGGCGAAGAGGCCCGCTTCGACCCGGCGGGCGAGTTCGACCTCCTCGACCGCAGTGAGGAGCGGGATCCGGCCGATCTCCCGCAGGTACTGGCGGAACAGGTCGGAGGACGGCCCGCCGGTGTCCGCGCGTCCGCGCGGCACTTCCACCGGCTCCGGCGTCTCGGTCTCGCTCTCCACGAGGACGGCGGCGGGCGGCTCCGGCGTGCTCTCCGGCTCCGGTGCGCTCTCGGGGTGCTGGGCGGCACGGTTCTGCGGTGGTACGGCCGCGAGGACATCGGCGTCCGTGTCCTTGTGCGCGGGGTGCGCGGGGTGCGTGCTGTTGTCGGTCAGGGTCTGGGTCTGCACGGGGGCGACCTCCAGGAATGTCGCTGCTGAGGCGTGCGGCAGCGGGACGGGGACGACGGCCTTGCCGCTGTCCGTCCCGAACACGTTGAGCGGAACCGCGGGGACTTCGGACCCGTCGCGTTCGGGTCGGCCGCGCTCCGAGGACTCAGGCACCGGAACCCAGTGTGGAGTACGACACATCCTCGCCACGAGGGGCGTGCGGTGACTTTTTGAGTCCTGTCCGTGACTGCCCGGTTACCCTCACGGAAAGTATGTATGCTCCTGTGCACCCTGATCTGGGACGTTCCCCGAGGTGTCCGGTTCCCGACCAGGGGTCCCGACCAGGGGTTCGCCGCCGCCCGCCCGCTCAGAGCGCGGCGGGGCCCTTCTCGCGCAGGGCCTGGTCGTACTGCTGGAGGACCCACAGCTCGTTCTGCACGGCCGTCAGCTGGGCCGGGTCGCCCTGCGCGCTGGCGCGCGCGAGCGCGCCCTGGACGTCGCGGACCCGGCGCTCGACGGCCCGCCGGCGGACGGTCACCAACTGCTCGCCGGCGTAGGCCTCGTCGACGGTCTTGCGCATGATGGCCTCGACGGCCAGCTCCGTGACCATGGCGCGAACCACGTCGTCCCGGGCGGCCTCGCGGACCTGTACGAGGTATTCCTGCGGGTCCTGGACGCCGTACTCCGCGCCGCCCGCCTCCATGATCGTCTCGCGGACGGCCGCGTACGGCGGGGCGGTGAACTCGTCCACCCCGTACGCGTCGAAGGCCGGGGAGACCAGGTCGGGGCGCTGCAGGGCCAGCTTCAGCAGTTCGCGCTCGGTGGCGAACACCGGGTTGCGCAGGGTCAGGGCCGGGCCCGAAGGGGGCTTGGGGCCGCTGTTCTCGTACTGCTGCGGGGCGCGGCCGTTGCCCGTCGGCGCGGGGCCCTTGCCGCCGCGGTCGCGGGCCCAGCGGGCCATCTGGGCGACCCTCTTGACGACGAACTGCGTGTCGAGGATGCCGAGCATGCCGGCGAGCTGGACGGCGACCTCGTGCTGGGCGCCGCTGTTCTTGATGCGGGCCACGACGGGCGCGGACTCGTCGAGCGCGGCGGCGCGGCCCGCGGGGGTCTCCAGGTCGTAGCGGGCGGTGATCTGGCGCAGGGCGAACTCGAAGAGCGGGGTGCGCGGTTCGACGAGGTCGGCGACGGCCGCGTCGCCCTTGGCGAGGCGCAGGTCGCAGGGGTCCATGCCGTCCGGGGCGATCGCGATGTACGTCTCGGCGGCGAACTTCTGGTCGTCCTCGAAGGCGCGCAGGGCGGCCTTCTGGCCGGCCGAGTCCCCGTCGAAGGTGAAGATCACCCGTGCCGAGCCGTTGTCCATCAGGAGCCGGCGCAGGATCTTGATGTGGTCGTTGCCGAAGGCCGTGCCGCAGGTCGCGATGGCGGTGGTGATGCCGGCCAGGTGGCAGGCCATGACGTCGGTGTAGCCCTCGACGACGACGGCCCGGCTGCTCTTGGCGATGTCCTTCTTGGCGAGGTCGATGCCGTACAGGACCTGGGACTTGCGGTAGATCGGCGTGTCGGGCGTGTTCAGGTACTTCGGGCCGTTGTCCGACTCGTAGAGCTTGCGGGCGCCGAAGCCGACGACCTCGCCGCCGATGTCGCGGATCGGCCACATCAGCCGGCCGCGGAAGCGGTCGATGGGGCCGCGGCGGCCCTCCTGGGCGAGGCCGGAGAGCAGCAGTTCCTTGTCGGTGAAGCCCTTGCCGCGCAGGTAGCGGACGAGGTGGTCCCAGCCCTGGGGGCTGTAGCCGACGCCGAAGTGCGTGGCGGCCGACTGGTCGAAGCCGCGCTCGGCGAGGAACGTGCGGCCGGTGTCGGCCTCGGAGCTGCTGTCGAGCTGCTCGATGTAGAACTTGGCCGCGGCCTGGTGGGCCTCGACCAGGCGGATCCGCTCGCCGCGCTGGTGGGAGGGGTTGTACCCGCCCTCTTCGTAACGAAGGGTGATGCCCGCCTGGCCCGCGAGGCGCTCGACCGCCTCCGAGAAGGTGAGGTGGTCGACCTTCATCACGAACGTGATGGTGTCGCCGCCCTCCTGGCAGCCGAAGCAGTGGAAGAGCCCCTTGCTCGGGCTGACCTGGAAGGAGGGCGACTTCTCGTCGTGGAACGGGCACAGTCCCTTGAGGTTTCCGCCGCCCGCGTTGCGCAGTTGGAGGTACTCGGACACCACGGCGTCGATCGGGACCCCGTCCCGAACCGCCTTCACGTCCTCGTCGTTGATCCTGCCGGCCACGCGCCGAGTCTACGGGGACGGTGTGACAGTGGAGTCCCCCCGAGCCTCTGCGCCGGTCATGGGACCAGGCTGTCCAGCGGAACGTGCGGGTCGGCGAGCGCCTCGGTGTCCACCTGTGCCCCCGTGCGGATCAGCTGCTGGATGGGTTCTGTGACGTCCCACACATTGACGTTCATCCCGGCGAGCACGCGCCCCTCCTTCACCCAGAAGGCGATGAATTCGCGCTTGCTCGCGTCTCCCCGGATCACCACTTGGTCGTACGTCCCCGGGGGCGCCCAGCCCGAGTACTCAAGCCCTACGTCGTACTGGTCGGAGAAGAAATAGGGCACCCTGTCGTACGTCGTTCCGCGGTCCAGCATCGCTCGGGCCGCCGCCGGGCCGCCGTTCAGCGCGTTCGCCCAGTGCTCGACGCGCAGCCGCGTGCCGAACAGCGGGTGCGGGAAGGCGGCCACGTCACCGGCCGCGTAGATGTCGGGGTCGGAGGTGCGCAGCCGCTCGTCGACCGCGATGCCGCCGCCGTGCGCCCGGTCGGCCAGTTCCAGGCCCGCCGCCTCGGCGAGGCCGGTGCGCGGGGCCGCGCCGATCGCGGCCAGGACGTCGTGCGCGGGGTGTTCCTCGCCGTCGTCGGTGCGGGCGGCCAGGACCAGGCCGTCGTGGCCGGTGATCTCGGTGAGGCGGGCGCCGAAGTGGAAGCGGACACCGTGCTCGCGGTGCAGCTCGGCGAAGATCTCGCCCAGCTCGGGGCCGAGCACGCCGTGCAGCGCGGTCTGCTCGGACTCGACGACGGTGACCTCGGCCCCGTACTCACGGGCCGCCGCGGCGATCTCCAGGCCGATCCAGCCGGCGCCCGCGACGACCAGGTGGCCGTTGTCGCGGCCGAGGGCGGCCAGGACCTGCTTGAGGCGCTCGGAGTGGGCGAGGCGCCGCAGGTGGTGGACTCCGACGAGGTCGGTGCCCGGGATGTCGAGACGGCGCGGTTCGGCGCCGGTCACGAGCAGCAGCTTGTCGTAGTGGACGAGGGTGCCGTCGTCGCCGAAGCGGACGGTCTTCGCGGTCCGGTCGATCGCGTCGACGGTCTGGCCGAGGTGCAGCTCGACGTCGTTCTGCGCGTACCAGGCGGGCTCGTGGACGAAGACGCTGTCGCGCTCCTCCTTGCCGAGCAGATATCCCTTGGACAGCGGCGGCCTTTCGTACGGGTGGTCCCGTTCGTCACAGATCAGTATCACCCGGCCGTTGAAGCCCTCCGCCCGGAGCGTCTCGGCCGCCTTGGCGCCGGCCAGGCCTCCTCCGACGATGACGAATGTCTGATCTGCGTCGACCACTTGATGCCTCCTCGTTACGGTGTCGCCACCTGCGAGCGTCCCGCACGCAGCGTGATGGGGGAAGAGGGAGCGGCCCCTTCAGGCCACGCAGGGTCACGTACGCCCCCTCCGGACGTCACACCTGCACCCTGAGCCTCGCATGCAGTGATCGTGCGGCGGCGTCCGTGAGCGAGGCGATCTGGTCGACGATCACCCGCTTGCGGGCCCGGTCGTCGGACGCCTCGTCGAACAAGGCTCGAAACTGCGGGTCGAGGCCCTCGGGCGCCCGCTCGGTCAGTGCCTCGGCCAGCTCGGCGACGACGATCCGCTGGTCGGCGCGGAGCAGCTCCTGCTCGGCGCGCTGCATCACGTACCGGTCGGCGACGGCCTTGAGCACCGCGCACTCCAGGCGCGCGGCGCGCGGGACGACCAGTTCGGCTGCGTACCGCGTGAGTCTGCCCGTCCCGTACCTCGCGCGCGTGGCGCTCTCCGCGGCGAGGCAGAACCGGCCGATGAGCTGGCTGGTGGCGTCCTTCAGCCGGGCCTGCGCGACGGCCGAGCCGTCGTAGCCGTGCGGCCACCACTCCTGGCCGAGGATCCGGTCGAGGGCCGCGGCCAGCTCGGCGGGATCGGTGTCCGCCTCCACGTACCGCCCGATCGCGACCCGGAAGATCTCCTGCCGCTCGGGCTCCGCGTGCAGGCACTCGGGGTCGATGTGACCCGCGTGCAGGCCGTCCTCCACGTCGTGCACCGAATACGCCACGTCGTCGGCCCAGTCCATGACCTGGGCCTCGAAGGTGGTGCGGGTGCCGGGGGCGCCCTCGCGGATCCAGTCGAAGACGGGGCGGTCGTCCTCGTAGACCCCGAACTTCACGGAGCCCGGGTCGGTGGGGTGGGAGCCGCGCGGCCAGGGGTACTTCGTGGCGGCGTCGAGGGTGGCGCGGGTGAGGTTGAGGCCGACGCTGAACAGGCCGTCACCGTCCGCGAGGGCCGCCGACGGGACGGCCGCGCCGCGCACGAAGCGCTTGGGCTCGATCCGGGTGAGGAGTCTGAGCGACTGGGCGTTGCCCTCGAAGCCGCCGCAGTCCTCGGCGAACTCGTTCAGCGCCTGTTCTCCGTTGTGCCCGAACGGCGGGTGGCCCAGGTCGTGGGAGAGGCAGGCCGCCTCGACGAGGTCGGGGTCGCAGCCGAGGGCGGCGCCCAGCTCGCGGCCGATCTGGGCGCACTCCAGGGAGTGGGTCAGACGGGTGCGGGGGCTCGCGTCCCAGATCTGGCTCCGGGTGCCGGGGGTGACCACCTGGGTCTTGCCCGCGAGGCGGCGGAGGGCGGAGCTGTGCAGGACGCGGGCGCGGTCTCGCTGGAAGGCGGTGCGGCCCGGGCGTTTGTCCGGCTCTGTGGCCCAGCGGGCCACTGACGTGGGGTCGTAGGCCGGGGGGTTGGTCTTTGGCTCGTGTGCCTGTGCCTGTGCCTCTGCCTGTGGGGGGCGGGGGGTTTCGGTGCTCGTGCCTTCCATGCCTTGACAGTAAGCGGAGGGGCTGACAATTGGGGTGTGTGATTGCGCCTGCGCGGTTTTTGCGCCTGCGTTTTGCCTCTGCGCGTTTTGCGCCTGCGCGTCTGCCGTGTACTGGCCGGGGGCGGGTGCGGGTTCGTTGTGGCTGGTCGCGCCGTTCCCCGCGCCCCTAGGCGGTTGCGGCCAGGGTGTGTTGTGAAGATGTCGGGGTCGCCATGGCCTGGTCGTAGCGGTGCAGGGCCAGACGGGCCATCGTCGGGTGGGAGCCCAAGGGGGCCGCCGCCAGGCCCGGGGCCGCTGCCGTGCACTGCGTGGCGAAGCGGCCGGGGGCCGTGAAGTAGGAGGCCACCGCGATGCGGGGGCGGCCCCGGGCGGTGAGGGCGCGTACGGCGTCCGTGACCGTGGGGGTGGCGGCGGAGGCGTACGCGGGGACGACCGGGACGCCCAGGCGGTTCGCGAGCAGCCTCGCGGTGTGGCGGGTGTCGACGGCCGCGTCGGGGTCGCGCGAACCCGCCGCGGCGAGCACGACCGCGC
This sequence comes from Streptomyces sp. NPDC127119, assembly GCF_042677425.1. Taxonomy (NCBI): domain Bacteria; kingdom Bacillati; phylum Actinomycetota; class Actinomycetes; order Kitasatosporales; family Streptomycetaceae; genus Streptomyces; species Streptomyces sp. NPDC127119. The sequence continues at coordinate 6,871 of NZ_JBHXTO010000053.1, forward strand.
TCGTCCGGCGCTCGACCGCGTCCGGCGTGCGCCAGCCGGCCTCGACCAGACGCTCGTACAGCGTCTCCACGAGCAGCGGGTGCGGGCCCAGCGGTCCGGCGATCCGGACGTGCGCCGACGACGCCGCGGCCACTTCGGGGATGTCCCGCTTGACGTGGTGGCCGCGGCTCAGCAGCAGCGGTACGAGGACCGCGTCACCGGTGCCGAGGGCGGCGAGCGTGTCGGGCAGCAGGGGTTCGTTCAGCTCGATGTGCCCGAGGTGCACGGGCAGACCGGGGCGCAGCTCGCGGATCCGCTCCATGAGGGTCCGTACGGTGCTCAGGGCACGTGGATCGCGGCTGCCGTGGCCCACCAGGACGAGCGCGGGCGGGGCAGGACGCCGGGTGCCGCGCCGACTGCTGCTGTTCCGGTTCATGAGGTGCGCCGTCATGCGTCAAGGGTGCCGGTAGGAGGTTGCCTGCCCGTTGCGCCGTGATCACGGAGCTTTTCCGGGGCTTCACGGTGGGGTGCGGGGCCGTGTGAGATGCCGTGCCGTGAGCCGTGCCACGAGTCGCGCCACAGGTCGCGCCATGAGTGGAGTCACTCGGAGTGAACCGGATGGCCCCGCCAGGCGTCTCCCGTGGCGAGGCCGCCCGAGGCCACCCGGGGAGGGACCGTCCCATGCGTCGTCCGAGACGTCCGCGACTGCCGCGACTGCCGGAGTTCCTGCGACCGCGGCTGCCGCGCACCCGTACCGGGCAGCGCCGTGCCGTGCAGGCTGTGATGGCCGGGTGCGTGCTCGGGCTGCTCCCGTCGGCGTGGATGTTCACGGTCACGGGCGACCGGCTGCGGACGGCGGCGGACGTGCCGCGCACCGAGGTCGCGGTCGTCTTCGGGGCCGGGCTGTGGCAGGGCGAGCCGTCCCCGTATCTCGCGCACCGGCTGGACGCTGCGGCGCAGCTGTACCGGTCCGGCCGTATCCAGGTGGTCCTGGTCACCGGCGACAACAGCCGTGAGGACTACGACGAGCCGGACGCCATGCGCGCCTATCTCACGAAGCGGGGCGTGCCCGACGGGCGGATCGTCAGCGACTACGCCGGCTTCGACACCTGGGACTCCTGTGTGCGGGCCAAGAAGATCTTCGGCGTGGACGAGGCCGTACTGATCAGCCAGGGCTTCCACATCCGGCGCGCGGTCGCGCTGTGCGAGGAGGCGGGCGTCGCGTCGTACGGGGTCGGGGTGGACGACGTGCACGACACGACCTGGTACTACGGCGGGGCCCGCGAGGTGGTGGCGGCCGGGAAGGCGCTCCTGGACGCGGTCTTCGAGCCCGATCCCACCTTCCTGGGGCCTCAAGAGCCGGGCGTGGAAAGGGCGTTGGCGTCCGCCAAACAGTCTGCGGGGCAGTAGTCGGGAGATGGATGTCACGCCGCCGACGGGGTTTGGCGGCGGTCGCTCACCCTGCCGCGTGAAAGCGGTTCCGAAGCGTTCTGTAGTCAACCGACTACGGATAGTGTCTTTTTCAGCAGCCCGGACCTTCAACTGGGCTTGATGGGAAGGACACATGATGACTGGACTTCGTACTGCCTTCGTCGCCGCCATGGCGGCCGCACTGCTGTCGGTGCCGGGTGCCGTGGTGACCGCCTCGGCGGACAGCGACGGGGCGCTGCGGGAGCCCGGCTGCGCCAAGCTCGGCGCCTCCGGCTGGGGATGGGCCGACATCCACAACGTGTGCGGCCACACGATCTCCGCCACGGTCGAAGTCGACGGGTGGGACCCCAGCTGTATCCAGATCGGACCCGGCGGGGTGGGACGCATCGGCCTGGAGGCGGGCGACGAGCCCTACTACGCGTACGAGTGCTGAGCGGGGCCGCGTGAGCGGGCCGCGTGTGTGTGGCCGCGCACACGTGGCTGAGTGATCGCGGTCTTCGGGCGGGCGGCGGGGCGGAGCACTGGCGGGTGCTCCCACCCCGCCGCCCCCTCCTCGCGCGGGCGCCCTCACGGCCGGCCGGTGCGGGCGGGGAGGTCCCCGTGCCTGCCGCGTAACGGGGTGCGTCGTGCCGCGTAACACGTCCGACGCACGCTGAACGGTATGCAGACCTCCGTGACGCCCACCCACTGCCCGTACTGCGCGCTGCAGTGCGGTATGAACCTGACGCCCGTGCCGGGCGGCGAGGGCGGCAGCGTGGTGGAGGTGACGGAACGCACCGACTTCCCGGTGAACCGGGGCGCCCTCTGCGGCAAGGGCCGCACCGCGCCCGCGCTGCTCTCGTCCCGGGTGCGGCTGACCACCCCGCTGGTCCGCGAGGACGGCGAGCTGCGGCCGGCCGGCTGGGGCGAGGCGCTCGACCGGATCGCCGAGGGGCTGTCCCGCACTCGTACGGAGCATGGCCCGGACGCGTGCGGGATCTTCGGCGGGGGCGGGCTGACCAACGAGAAGGCGTACACGCTCGGCAAGTTCGCCCGCGTCGCGCTCGGCACCTCGCAGATCGACTACAACGGACGGTTCTGCATGTCGTCCGCGGCGGCCGGTGGCATCAAGGCCTTCGGTCTTGACCGGGGGCTGCCCTTCCCGCTGGAGGACATCCCGAGGACGGGGTGTGTGATCCTCGTCGGCTCGAATCTCGCCGAGACCATGCCTCCCGCGCTGCGCTACCTCACGGAGCTGAGGGAGAACGGCGGCACGTTGATCGTGATCGATCCGCGCCGCACGCGTACGGCCGAGCAGGCGGATCTGCATCTCGCCCCGCGTCCTGGCACCGATCTCGCCCTGGCACTGGGGCTGTTGCACCTGGTGGTGGCGGAGGGGCGTACGGACGAGGCGTACATCCAGGAGCGTACGAGCGGGTGGGAGGAGGCGCGGGCGGCGGCGATGGCGCACTGGCCGGAGTACGTGGAACGGATCACGGGGGTGTCCGTTCCCCAACTCCGCGAGGCCGTAAGGATGTTCTGCGAGCCGGAGTCCGCGATGGTGCTCACCGCGCGCGGGCCCGAGCAGCAGTCCAAGGGCACGGACACGGTCGGCGCGTGGATCAACCTGTGCCTGGCGACCGGGCGGGCGGGGCGGCCGTACTCCGGGTACGGCTGCCTCACCGGGCAGGGCAACGGGCAGGGCGGGCGTGAACACGGGCAGAAGGCCGACCAGTTGCCCGGCTACCGCAAACTCGACGACCCGGCCGCGCGGCGGCATGTGGCCGAGGTCTGGGGCGTCGACCCCGACTCGCTGCCGGGGCCGGGCCGCAGCGCGTACGAGCTGCTCGACGCCATGGGCACGGACATCCGCTCGCTGCTGGTGATGGCCTCCAATCCGGTGGTGTCCGCGCCCCGGGCCGCCCACATCGAGGAACGGCTGCGGTCGCTGGACTTCCTGGCCGTCGCCGACGTGGTGCTGTCCGAGACGGCCGAGCTGGCGGACGTCGTCCTCCCCGTCACCCAGTGGGCCGAGGAGACGGGCACGACGACCAGCCTGGAGGGCCGCGTCCTGCTGCGCCGGCAGGCGATCACACCGCCGGACGGCATCCGCAGCGATCTGTACGTGCTGCGGGAACTGGCCGCCCGCCTGGGCGTGGAGAAGGGCTTCCCCACGGACCCGGAGGAGGTCTTCGAGGAACTGCGGCGGGCCAGTGCGGGTGGGGCCGCCGACTACTCGGGGATCACGTACCGGCGGTTGGCGGAGGAGAACGGGGTGTTCTGGCCGTGCCCCGCGGAAGAGGCCGGTGACTCGACAGGGCCCGCTGCCGGCACCGGTGCGGGCGGGGCGCACCCCGGTACGCCCCGGCTGTTCCTCGACCGGTTCGCCACGCCGGACGGGCGGGCGCGGTTCGTCGCCGTGAGCCATCGGCCGCTGGCTGAGGAGCCGGACGAGGAGTACCCGGTGCTGCTGACCACCGGCCGGGTGGTCTCCCAGTACCAGTCGGGTGCGCAGACGCGCCGCGTCGACGAGCTGAACGCCGCCGCGCCCGGCCCCTTCGTGGAGTTGCATCCCCGGCTGGCCGAGCGGCTCGGGGTCGTGGAGGGGGAACCACTGGCCGTGGTGTCGCGGCGGGGGCGCGCGGTGGCGCCGGCGCGGATCACGACCACGATCCGGGCCGACACGGTGTTCATGCCGTTTCACTGGCCGGGGGAAGGGCGGGCCAACACGTTGACGAATCCGGCGCTCGATCCGGTGTCGCGGATGCCGGAGTTCAAGGGGTGTGCGGTTCGGGTGGAGCGGGTGGGGAGTGTTGAGCGGGTGGGTTGAGGTCGGGGGGATGCTGCGGGTCCGTGGGGGCTGGTCGCGCCCCGCGGCGGAGCCGCACGTAGACACAGCCCCGCGCCCCTAAAGGCCAAAGACTGCGCCGTTCCCCGCGCCCCTAACGGGGCCTCCAGTCGCCGCCTTTGATCAGCTGGCCGCCCGCCCTCAGTTCCGCCGCCACCGTCGGGGCCGCCACGTACACCCATGCCCGTACGCGTGCGGCGTCCGACGTCCTTGTTACGTCTCTTGCCACGCGCTCGTAGAGATGTGCCGGGTCGCCCGGGGCGTACTCCTCCAATTCGTCCAGTGCGGCGAGGAGTTGTGGGTAGGCGGCGGGGTCGGCCGTGACGAGTTCGCCGTGCACCACTCCTCCGTGGGCTTCAGGCGTCTCGACCGCGTACGGGTATCCGGGACCCTCGTACAGCAGCGCGCCCGTGAGGGTCGCCGGGGTCTCCGAGAGTGTGCGTCCGCGAAGGAAGGCGTCGTGGTTCGCCTCACCTCGGAGCAGCGTCCCGTAGACGAAGAACGGCAGTCGGTTCACCCTGCCCGGACCTTCGCAGAAACGATTCTCACCCCACACACATCCCCACACGTCCCCCAGCGATCAGCTATGGACATGACACCACCCGGCCACCTAGAACTGAACGGGCATTCGCATTCGCATCCCCCCACCCTCCACTCCCCCACCACGCGTTTCGCGTGCCTTCTTGAGGAGTTCGATGCGTTCGATGAGTCGGACACGGCACATCCGGGGCTCGCGCCTCGCCACCGTCGGTATATCCGCGGCGGCCACCACCTTGCTCGCGGGCGCCCTGTCCCCCGGCGCGGGCGCGGCCGACGGGCCGAGCCGCGACACCGTGCTCGGCAACGCGGCAGCGGTGATCGCCGATCAGGCCGCACGGCTGGGCCTCACCTCCGACCAGGGCACGAAGGCCCGTGACGTGATCGTCGACACGGACGGCACACAGCATGTGCGGTACGACCGTACATACCGTCAATTGCCGGTACTGGGCGGCGACTTCGTTGTCCATCTGACGTCGGCCGGTGACTACCGCAGCTCCGAACGGGCCACCACGCGTCCACTCTCCCTCACGAGCGTCGAGCCGTCGGTGTCGGCGCCCAAGGCGGCCGGTCTCGCCACCGCGGCCCTGCGTCTCGCGAACGTCGGCGAGACGCTCCGCGGGCTGGTCGCCAAGCCGCAGTTGGTGGTCGACGCCCTGCACGGCAAGCCTCGGCTGGCCTGGCGCACCGAGGCCACCGGCAAGGACTCGCTCGGGAATCCGATGGCCCGGGTCGTCCTCACCGACGCGGTCACCGGACAGCAGATCGACGCCTGGGACAGCATCGAGACGGCGGCCGGTGACGGGCGCTCCCTCTACGCGGGAACGGTCCCGCTGCAGACGACGAAGTCCGGCTCGACCTATCAACTGACCGACCCCACCAGGGGAAACACGTACACGGGCGACACGCAGAACAAGACCGACTCCTGCATCCTCATCCTCTGCTACAAGCGTGCGGCGGCGCCCGTCCTCACCGACGCCGACAACCACTGGGGGACGGGGGCCAATTCAAACCGCGCCTCGGCGGCGGTCGACGCGCAGTACGGGACCGACACCACCTGGGACTACTACAAGAAGACCCACGGCCGCAGCGGGATAGCGGGCGACGGCAAGGGCTCGTACAACCGTGTGCACTACGGGAGCGCCTACAACAACGCGTTCTGGGACGACGGTTGCTTCTGCATGACGTACGGCGACGGTGACGGGACGACCTTCGGGCCGCTGGTGTCCCTGGACGTGAGCGGCCACGAGATGTCCCACGGCGTGACCTCGAAGACGGCGGCGCTGACGTACTCGGGCGAGCCCGGCGGCCTGAACGAGGCGACCTCCGACGTATTCGGCACGCTGGTGGAGTTCTATGCGGCCAACCCCTCCGACCCCGGGGACTGGCGGATCGGCGAGAAGGTCGTGAAGTCCGGCTTCGGCCGCTCGGCGCTCCGGTACATGGATCAGCCCTCCAAGGACGGCAACTCCGCGGACTGCTGGACCTCTTCGGTCGGCGACCTCGACGTCCACTACTCCTCGGGCGTCGCCAACCACTTCGCGTACCTCCTCGCCGAGGGCAGCGGCCCGAAGACCGTCGGAGGCGTCGCCCACAACGGCACCACCTGCGACGGCACGAAGGTGACGGGCATCGGCAGGGCCAGACTGGGCGCGATCTGGTACCGGGCGCTGACGGTCTACATGACGTCGTCGACGAAGTACGCGGGCGCCCGCACGGCCACCCTGAACGCCGCGAAGGACCTGTACGGCGCCGGCAGCACGGAGTACGCGGCGGTGGGCGCGGCCTGGTCGGCGGTATCGGTGTCCTGAACCGACGCGAGATCTTTGTCGGCCGCCCCGGTTCACGACCGGGGCGGCCACTCGCATGTCAAGCGGGGGTCGGGCATTCAGCGGGCTGCGCGAGTGCCGGCACGCGACCCGATTGCGTTGCACTCCCGGTCGGACTCCGCGCCCGCGACGTCCAGTTCGCACCAGACGGACTTGCCGACGGTCAGCGTGTGTACGCCCCAGCGGTCGGCCACCTGTCCGACGATCAGCAGCCCACGCCCGAACATGTCGTCCGCGGTCGCCTCGCGGAGGTTGGGCCGTAACTCCCCCTTCGGGTCGGACACGGAGATTCGTACAACCTGCTCGGTGAGGGTGAGTTCCACCCGGAAGAGCCGCTCGCGAAGGCTGCCGTGCAGCACGGCGTTACTGGCCAGCTCGGACACCAACAGAGCCGCATCGGCCGCGAGTTCCGAGTGCCCCCAGTCCGTGAGCAGGCGGTGGGCCCGGCGTCGGGCGAGGGTGACGCTTCTGGGAAGCGGGGTGTAGTCGAGGCGGTCGTGCTGGAGAGCCAAAGGCTCGTCGGGGGCGATCATGCCGCTCGCTTTCGGGCAGGGGTGAGTTGCGCCGGACTTCGACCGGTGCCGCTCTGTGATCGGTTCGCCACCGAAGGTAGGCATCTGGCGCTGGCCATGCAAGTTAGTCCTGGACTAATTAATCCGATCGAGGTTGCAGGGCGACTACGCACCGCGACAGACTGACCGCGTACCGGGGCCGAAGGAGCACGACTTGACCGCGAATCAAGCGACGTTGGGCAACAGCACCTCCTCGGTGCTGGGACGCCGACTGGGCGGAGAACTCATCACGCTGCGTACGGCAGCGGGGCTGACGCAGTCCCACGCCGCCAAGGTCCTCTCCTCGTCCATCACCAAGGTCACCAAGATGGAGCGGGGCTGGGTCCCCATGCGCGACCCGGACCTCCGGGCGCTGTGCGAGCTGTACGGCGTCCATGACCCCCGGGTCGTCGGCGGGCTCCTTGAACTGGCCAGGGTCGACCGCGAGCGCCGCAAGGCCAGGGGCTGGTGGAGCGACTACACGATCCCCGCCGTCCTGCAGGAGTACGTCTCGCTGGAGAGCGCGGCCACTGCCATCAAGGCATGGCAGCCGGCGTTCATCCCGGGACTCCTGCAAACACCCGCTTACGTAAGGGCGTTGAGATCGAGCCCGGCCGCATCAGTGACCAAGGGCCCCGAGCCGGACGAGGAGTTCATCGCGGCGAGGCTGGCACGTCAGCGGCGACTCACCGACGACCCGCCGCTCTCCCTGCGAGTGGTGGTCTACGAAGCCGCTCTCCGCAACTTCCCCGGCGGTACGGCAACAGCCGAAGGCCAACTCCAAGCACTCACGAGGGCGGCCGCCCTGCCAAGCGTCGAGCTGCGGATCTTCCCGTTCAGCGCCGGTACACACCCAGGCCTGGTCGGCTCATTCAACATCATCTCGTTCGCCGCTCCCGGAGCCATGGACATCGTCTACGTCGAGGCCCCCTTCGTCGAACGCTGGGTGGAGGGCGGGGAGGCCGCAGCTGCTTACGATGAGCTGTTCGAGAGGATCACCGAACGCGCCCTGGACGAAGGAGAGTCGGTGGCATTCCTCCACCAGCTGCGTAAGGAACTGTGAGTCGTGCCTGAGTACAAGTACGAGTACCGCAAGTCCAGCTTCAGCAACGAAAAGGCCGAGTGCGTGGAAATAGCCACCAACATCCCCACCACCGCCATCGCGATACGGGACTCCAAACGCTCCCCCGGCCCCTCCCTCCACATCCGGCCCGCCACCTGGACGGCCTTCCGCACCGCCCTGGTGAGCGGTGAACTGGTGCCGCCCCGCAGCTAGGGCGCGTCCGGGCAGGCCGAGGCAACCAAGCCTCCAGGGCGGCCTCCACTGCCTCGATCTACTCCGACGACAGAGGCCGCACCTCACTGCGCTACCACTGGATCCGCTTCTGATCGGCTGACATCCGGTGGCGGGGCGTCAGCGGTGTACGACGCTGACGACCCGCTTCTCTTCGAGATCGCGGAGCCCTCGCACCGGGCGGGCGTGAGGGTTCGGGTCAGTGGCGGTCGGTCAGGAACACCGAGCGGAGTTTGAGGCGGTCCGTGGCCGGTTGGCCGTGGGGGCGCAGGGTCCAGGAGTCGCCGCTGCAGTCGGGCTCGGTGAACACCATCACCCAGGTGTCGGTGTCGTTGTGCGGGGCGAAGGCCGGCTCGGACGCGTCCGGGTCCGCGACCTCGGGCAGCACGATGCAGGCGGGGCTCTCCGGGTCGTGCAGGGTGACCGACTGCGGCCGACCGTCGGGCCCTGCGTACTTGTAGGAGAAGTCCCCTGTGGCGGCGCTCGCGGACGCCGCTTGGGTGACGACGAGAACGAGCGCTCCGACTGCGGCGGCAGCGGTGTGGCGAAGACGCATTCCTTTTCCTCCGGAACGTTGACGGCTCCTCGGGGCCGATGAGCCCGGGGAGTCCGTGAATCCGTCTGGCCGCATCCCCCGGCCGGGCCGCCCCGATACGCGGTGTCACCCGCACGTGAACGAGGTATCGATCCTGCGTACGCCGTGTGGGTCCGTCCGCCCGTCCGCCTGTCGGTCCGGATTTAAAGGCTGGCCGCTCATGGGCGCCGCGTGTCACGGTTCACGTCACTCGTAGGACACGGAGATCACGGAGCCCCATGCCGCCCGCACCCAAGATGCACCCCGACGAGCTCGACATCGACGCGGCGCTCGTCGGGCGGCTCGTCGCCGAGCAGTTTCCCGAGTGGGCCGGGCTGTCCGTGAAGCAGGTGGTGTCCGCCGGGACCGACAACGCCATGTACCGGCTCGGCGAGGACATGGTCGTACGGCTGCCGCGGTTGCCCGGTGGGGCGGGGCAGGTCGAGAAGGAGCAGCGGTGGCTGTCGAGTCTCGCGCCGCGGCTGCCGCTCGCCGTCCCCGTGCCGCTCGCCGCGGGCGCCCCCGGGCAGGGGTACGCGCTCCCGTGGGGCGTGTTCCGCTGGCTGGACGGCAGCAACGTCTACGACCAGCCACTGAGGGAGGGTGCCGAACTCGCCGATGCCGCACGCCAGTTGGGCCGGTTCGTGGCCGCGCTGCGGCGGGTCGATGCCGTCGGCGGGTCGCCTTCCTGGCGTGGGGGTCCGCTCGCCGACGACCGGCACGTGCGGGCCGCCATCCATGATCTCGGCGCGGACGGCACGCTGGACGCGAGCGCGGCGACAGCCGTCTGGGAGGACGCCCTGCGGGTCCCCCGGTGGACCGGCGAACCCGTCTGGCTGCACGGCGACCTCCTGCCCGGCAATCTGCTGGCGCAGGACGGTCGCCTCAGCGCGGTCATCGACTTCGGCGGGCTCGGCACCGGCGATCCGGCGGCCGACGTACTCGCCGCCTGGGCCGTGTTCGACGGCGAGACCCGGCCCCTGTTCCGCGAGACCGCCGACGTCGACGACGACACCTGGGCCCGCGGGCGCGGCTGGGCCCTGTACTTCGGCCTGACGGCGGAACACCACTACCGGGTCACCAATCCCGTACTGGCGGCCGTCGGCCACCGGACGGTGACGGAGGCCCTCGCCGACGCCGAGCAGGAAGCCCGGCTGCCTCAGCAGTAGTGAGCCCGGCAGCGTCAACTGCCGTACGGCCGTGCAGTCTTCGCCTCCCGCAGTGCCGATCCCCACCACCCCAGCTGGTCCAGCATCACCTTCGCGGCCGCGTTCGGGGCCGCGGGGTCCCGGTGGTGGCCCTCGTCGTCGAAGGACGCGCCCGCGTTGTGGAAGGACACCGTGTCGCGGACGGTGACGGCGTGCAGCTCGGCGAAGACCTGGCGGAGCTGTTCGACGGCCCGCAGGCCGCCGGAGACCCCGCCGTACGAGACGAAGCCGACGGGCTTGGCCCGCCACTCCTCGTAGTGCCAGTCGATGAGGGCCTTGAGCGAGGCGGGGAAGGAGTGGTTGTACTCGGGGGTCAGGACGACGAAGGCGTCGGCGGCGGCCAGCTTGGGCGTGATCTTCGCCAGCTCGGCGGTCACCTCGGGCGTCGGGGAGTAGGAGAGGGCTGTCGGCAGTCCGGCGTCGGCCGTGTCCACCACCTCGGCCGTGAGGTCGTCGCGTTCGCGGAGCCGGTCCAGGAGCCAGTCGGCGACGACGGGGCCGAAGCGGCCCTCCCGGTTGCTGCCGATGATGACGGCGACCTTGAGGGGCGAGGAGGCGGGGGCGGGGGCGGGGGCGGCAAGGGATGCGGAGACGTCCGCTGTGGGGTTCATGCACCGAGCCTCACACCTCGACCAAACTTGAGGTCAAGGCGGCAGCGGCGAGAACCGGTCACCCGTTCACACGTGCCGCCCGTCCTCTTCGGGTTCTTTTTGGCGCGACGCCTCTCGCACCCTCGGTGACCTGGTGAAACGTAGACGGGGCGGTATCGCGCAGCCCCCGCCTGACACCCGTTCACCGCACTTCTGACGCGCCATCAGGAGGCGTACGCCGTCGACTGCCACTTACCTCGGTAGGGCAGGGCGTGACCGACGCAGCGACACATGGGGGTGTCGCGGGCCGCGCCCCCTCGACAGGAGCACGCACGATGCGCACAGCCCGCCTGCTGACCGGTACCGCGCTCGCCGTCGCCTCGGCGGCCCTCTGCGCGGCACCCGCGTACGGGGCGGCTGGGGACGAGGCCGGCGCGGGGTCCATCGAGCTCTATCCGGCCACCGTCGCGCCCGGCGCCGAGGTCACCGTGAACACCGCGTCCTGCGAGGCCGACGACGCCGTGTCGGGTGACGCCGGGGCCGTCGGCGCGGGCCGTTTCACGCTGATCCCCAGCGCGCACGAAGGGGACGCGGTCGGCCGGTTCGAGGTGCCGCCCTCCGCGCAGCCCGGCACGTACGAGATCGTCGTGCGCTGTTCCGGCGGTACGCGGATGACCGGCGACCTGGTGGTCACGCTCACCTCCACCGAGGAGAGCAGGCCGCAGACGCAGGTCCACCCGCGGGGAAGTGTGAAGACGGGGGTCGGCGGCGCACTCGGCCCCGACCCCGTGCAGACCGCGGCGGGAGTGGCCGCCCTGGCCGTCGCCGCCGCGGGCGGTACCTGGCTCCTGCATCGCCGGGCGAGAGGCGACGGGATCTGACGGACACCCTCCGCTGTCCACCGGTACCGCTGTCCCCTTCCTCCTCCGGGCCCGACGCCCCTCGCGGCCCGGAGGAGGACGCGGGACCCATGGAACGTCACAGGAGGAGAGGGGCCCGGGTGCGAGTGCGTCCGTTCGGCAGCGTCTCGAACATCTCCAACGTCTCGATAACCGTCGCCACGCTGCTCGCGCTGCTCTGCGGGGCCTGGCTGCTGCACCGCGGCGCCCAGACGCACGCGCCGCCTCAGCCGTCGGCCGCGCAGGCCCGCGCGGGCAGCCATGTGGACCGGCCCGCGGCCGACGCGCTGCCGCACTCACCGCCCGACCGCGTCCGTATCCCCTCGATCCGGGTGGACGCCCCCCTCATGGGCCTCGGCCTCTCCCCGCAGGGCAGTCTCGACGTGCCGCCCGCGGCCCGGAAGAACCTTGCCGGCTGGTACGAGGCCGGTACCGCGCCCGGCGAGAAGGGCACCGCGATCGTCGCGGGCCATGTCGACAACGCCGAGGGCCCCGCCGTCTTCTACCGGCTCGGCGCCCTCGGCAAGGGCAGCACGATCGAGGTCGGCCGCCGGGACGGCAGCGTCGCCCTCTTCTCCGTGGACGCGGTCGAGGTGTACGACGCCCGCGACTTCCCGGACGAGAAGGTGTACGGGGCCGCGGGGCGCCCGGAACTGCGCGTGATCACCTGCGGGGGCGGCTACTCGGCGGGCACCGGCTACCAGGGCAACGTGGTCGTCTTCGCCCACCTCACGGGCAGCCGCCGCTCCTGATCGCCAGACACGTCAGGGGTGTCAGACGCGTCGGAGGCGGCACAGGGCCGGCCGGGCTCAGAGCCAGAAGTCGTACGCCAGCTTCGCCACCAGCGCGAACACCACCGTCAGCAGCACGCCCCGTACGAAGCCGCTGCCCTTCTTGAGCGCGGTGCGCGCCCCGGCCATGGCGCCGACCAGGTTGAACACGGCCATCAGCGCGGCCAGCTGCCAGAACACCGTGCCCTTCCAGGCGAACGTGGCCAGCGCACCCGCGTTGGTGCAGCAGTTGATGATCTTCGCGGTGGCGGAGGCGGACACCAGGTCGAGGTGCAGCAGCGCGGTCAGGGCGAGGACGAGGAACGTGCCCGTGCCGGGGCCGACCAGTCCGTCGTAGAAGCCGATGCCCAGGCCCGCGAGTCCGATCGCGGCGAGGACGCGGCGCGGTGAGACGGGCTCGGCCGAGGGGGCCGTACCGAACGCGGGCTTCAGGATCACGAAGGTGCCGACGCCGAGCAGGACGACCATGACGACCGGTTTCAGGATCTCGGTGCTCATCCCGGTGGCGACGAAGGCCCCGGCCGTGGACCCCGCGAGCGCCGCGAGTCCGATCCGTATCGCCGTGCGGACGTCCACGGGCGCCTTGCGCGCGTACGTGACCGCCGCGCCCGTCGTCCCGACGATCGCCACGGCCTTGTTGGTGCCGAGCGCGTACTGGGCCGCCGAGCCCGAGTTCGGCAGGCCGAGGAGCAGCGCGGGGAGGAGGAGCAGGCCGCCGCCGCCCACGACCGCGTCGATCCAGCCGGCCGCGAGGGCGGCGAGGCACAGGACGACGACCATGGTCAGCGATATGTCGGGCATGATCACGACACTACGGACGAGATGGATGTGTCGTCCACGAATCCTGTGATCCTTGAGAGTCTTCTGAGGTTCCCGCAGATCACACGGGCGGATCGCCCCGCAGGTCAGCCCGTCGTCTTCAGGTAGCGCAGGACCGCCAGCACCCGCCGGTTCTCCGTCTCGGAGGGCGGCAGGCCGAGCTTGGCGAAGATGTTGGCGATGTGCTTCTCCACGGCCCGTTCCGAGACGGTGAAGGACGCGGCGATCGCGTGGTTCGTCCGCCCCTCGGCCATCAGCGCCAGCACCTCGCGCTCGCGGGGCGTGAGGGCGTCCAGGGCGGTGGCGCGGCGGCTCGCGCCGAAGAGCTGGGCGACGACCTCGGGGTCGAGGGCGGTCCCGCCGGCGGCGATCCGCTCCAGCGCGTCCACGAACTCGCCGATGTCGACGACCCGCTCCTTGAGCAGGTAGCCGACGCCGCCCGGGTGGGTGCCGAGCAGTTGGGCCGCGTACTTCGTCTCGACGTACTGGGAGAAGATCAGCACGCCGGTGCCGGGGTGGTCGGCGCGCAGCCGCACGGCCGCCCTGATCCCCTCGTCCGTCTGGGTCGGCGGGAGCCGGATGTCGACGACGGCGGCGTCCGGGCGGTGCTCGGCCACGGCGGTCAGCAGCGCGTCGGCGTCCCCGACGGCCGCGGCGACCTCCAGGCCCCGCAGTTGCAGGAGCTGGGCCAGGCCGTCGCGCAGGAGTGCGGAGTCCTCGGCGATGACCACGCGCATGTGCCCCGTCTCCCCCATGTGCCCCGTGTGCCTCTTGTTTCCGGTGGGTGCCTCGGCCTCCGGTGGGTGCCTCAGCCTCGGTACGGCAGCTCGACCGTGACCACCGTAGGCCCTCCCGGTGGGCTGTCGCAGGTGAGCGTGCCGTCGACGGTCCGTACCCGGGTCAGCAGGCCGGTGAGTCCCGAGCCCGCGCCGATCGCCGCGCCCCCGCGGCCCTCGTCCCGGACGGTGAGCGCGAGCAGCCCGGCGCGGGCGGTCACCCGCACCGTGGCGCCCGGCGCCCCGCTGTGCTTGGCCGCGTTGGCGAGGAGTTCGGCGGCGCAGAAGTAGGCGATCGACTCGACGGCGGGCGCGGGCCGGTCCGCGATGTCGGTGACGACCTCGACGGGCAGCGCCACGTCCGCCGCGAGGGTGGCGAGGGCCGTGTCCAGGCCCTGGTCCAGTACGGGCGGATGGATGCCCTTGACGAGATGGCGCAGGTCGGCGATGGCCTGCTTGGCGTTGCCCTGGGCGGTGTCGACGACGGTGAGGAGCCGCTCGCGGTCCGCGTCCGCGCCGATCAGCTCCCGGATCATCGTCAGATGCATCGCGAGCCCGACGAGCCGGGCCTGCGTCCCGTCGTGCAGGTCGCGCTCGATCCGGCGCAGGGTGGCCGCCGCGTCGTCCACGGCCTGGGCGCGCGTCTCCTCCAGGGTGCGGATACGGCGGTCCGCGGCACTCGGGCCGAGCATGGCGGCCAGCAGCAGGCGGTGCGGGGTGAGGGCGTGGCGCATCAGCCAGGGCGCGGCCGACAGGAGCAGGAGCCCCGCGGCCACCGGGATCAGCCAGCGCGGCCAGGAGTCGAGCTGGACGCCGAGAACTTCGAGGGACACGTGCCGTACGGAGTCCCCGTCGCGCACGGTGTGGTGGTTCCAGCGCTTGAGGAGGGGGTGGAGGACCGACTGCGTCCCGTAGCCGTATGCGCCGAGGGCCGCCGCGTACGCGAGGACCGCCGTGACGGGCACGCCGAGCGCGCAGCCGACGGCGCGCCAGCCGGCCCGGCCGAGGAGCAGGGCGCGGCGGCGGCCCAGGACGCCGGGGGCGCCGGGTGTCGGCGGCTTCTCGATGTCCAGGTGCAGCAGGCGGCGTGCGAGGGCCCGTTGGAGCGCGCCGAGCGCGAGCGCGCCCCGCACGGTCAGCGCGAGGACCCACAGCCCCAGCGTGGTCACGGACAGGACCCCGCCGACGAGCAGCCCCGCGAGCGTCAGCAGACAGCCGACGAGGGCGAGCGGGAGCGCGATCAGCGCGTAGAGGAGGGTGGCGAGGGCCCGCGGGGTGAAGGCGGCGAGCGGGCGCCGGGCGGCCGTGACCGCGAGGGCGGTGACCGGGCGGCGCGTGGACCTGGGGTCAGGCATCTCGTCAACCTACGGCCGCGCGAGGAGTGCCGTCGCCAGCCGCAACTGGCGCGGCCAGGGCGCGGCCGAGCCACGGCAACAGCAGCAGGAAGCCGATACCGCCCAGGACCGCGTGGAACGCCCATGCGCCGGCGAAGGCCGGTCCGCACCAGGAGGTGGACGGGTCGCCGCCGCGCAGGGGCCGGCCGATGTTCATGGGGACGATCGACCGGCCGTACAGGGTGACGGCCGCCACCGCGAGGTTCAGCGGCAGGGCGAGCGGCGCGTGCAGCACACCGGGTGAGGAGCCCGGCAGGCGCCCGCCGAGGAAGCGGCCGACGAGGTCGCGCTGCCGGCGGCCCGCCGCCGCCCGGCCGCCGAGCAGCGCCACCGGTACGGCCGGCGGCGCGTACGCGACCCGCCGCCGGGTGCGCGCGGTGAACGGCTCGCGCACGAGCTGCCGGGCCCGTACGGGTACGCGGTCCCGGACGTGCGCTTTCCCGGCGTGCGGTTCCCGGGCGATGTCCATGTTCGCTCCTCCGTCGGGCGCGTACGGACGTGTACGCGTGTACCGAAGGTTTCCGTGTTCCGGGGCCCCGATCGATGGTGCTCGCACGGAGGCCGGGGGTTCGGTTAACCGCCCCCTGACCGCCCCCGACCTCCCCCCGAGAACCCTCACATCCGCGTCCGGGCCCCGCTGAGGGCAGCGTTCCCCGCGGGAAACAGTCGTGATGCGGCCGGGTAACACCGGCACCGCACGCTGCGGTACATGACCTCGAATACGCGTGTGGTGGTGATCGGCGCCGGCCTCGCGGGCGTACGTCTCGCCCGCAGGCTCGGAGAGCTCGGCGTGTCCGCCGTGCTCGTCGGCGAGGAGGAGCACAGCCCGTACAACCGGGTGCTGCTCGCGGAGGTCCTCGCCGGGCGGTACGCCCCCGAGGTCATCGCACTCCCGGCGCCCGAGCGGCTGACCCGCGGCCGGGTGGTGCACATCGACCGCGCCCGGCGGCAGGTGCACCTCGCCGACGACACGGTGATCGCATACGACACGCTGGTCCTGGCCACCGGCTCGAACCCCGTACTGCCGCCGCTGCGCGGCCTGTTCGGCCCCGACCGGCACGAACTGCCCGCAGGCGTGCACGCGTTCCGCACGATGGACGACTGTCTGGGCCTGTCCGCGGCCGTACGGCGAGGCACCCGGGCCGTCGTCATCGGCGGCGGCCTGCTCGGCGTCTCGGCCGCCCGCGCGCTCGCCGAACGCGGCGCCCAGGTCGTCCTGGCGCAGCAGGGCGAGCGCCTGATGGAACGTCAACTCGACCCGTCGGCCTCCACGTTGGTGCTCCGGCACCTCAAGGACCTCGGCGTCGAGGTGCACACCGAGAGCCGGGTGCGCGGTGTGCGCTGCGTCGAGGGCGCGGTCCGCTCGGTCGAGATGGCCGACGGCTACACCCTCGGCGCCGACCTGGTGGTGCTGGCCTGCGGAGTACGTCCGCGCGCGGGCCTCGCCCAGGACGCCGGGCTCGCCGTCCACAAGGGCGTCATCGTCGACGACGAGCTGCGCACCTCCGACCCTCGCATCCGGGCGATCGGCGACTGCGCGCAGCACGACGGCCAGGTGTACGGGCTGGCCGCGCCCGCGCTCGAACAGGCCGACGTCCTGGCCGAGTTGCTGGCCGCATCACTGAGCGTGCCACCCGCCGGAACCGGCTCCACAGGGGGTGCGGCCGGTTACAGCGGCACCCGCGCCCTCACCCGGCTGACCCTCGCCACCGGCAGCTCCCCCGCCGCCGGGGGCCCTCTCGACCTCGCCGCCTTCGGGGAGCACACCCCGCTCCCCGGGGACGACGTCGTCCAGCTCGCCGACGCCACCCGCGGCACCTACCGCAAGGTCGTCGTCCGCGACGACCGCCTGGTCGGCGGGGTGCTCGTCGGCGAGCTGGGCACCGTCGGCGCGCTCGCCCGCGCCTGGGAGGGAGCCGAACCGCTCCCCGCGGACGGCGCACCGCTGCTCCACCTGCTCACCAACGATGGAGGCTCCTGATGTCCGCGACCGCCCCTGTGGGAACTGGCCCCCGCCCCACGATCGTGCTCGTCGGCCACGGCATGGTCGGCCAGCGCTTCCTCGAAGCGCTGGCCGAGCGCGGCCTGACCGCCACGCACCGGGTGGTCGTGCTGTGCGAGGAGCCGCGTCCCGCGTACGACCGCGTACAGCTCACCTCGTACTTCTCGGGCCGCACGCCCGAGGAACTGTCCGTGACGGACATGGAGTTCATCGCGGAACACGGGATCGAGCTGCATCTCGGGGACCCGGCCGAGACCGTCGACCGGGCCGCCCGTAAGGTCACCGCCCGCTCCGGTCTCGTCGTCGGCTACGACACGCTGGTCCTCGCCACCGGCTCGTTCCCCTTCGTGCCGCCCGTACCGGGCAAGGACGCCGAGGGCTGCTTCGTCTACCGCACGATCGAGGACCTGCTCGCCATCGAGGAGTACGCGAAGGCGCGGGCGACGACCGGCGCGGTGGTCGGCGGCGGGCTGCTCGGACTTGAGGCCGCCGGTGCGCTGAAGGGGCTCGGACTGACCACGCACATCGTGGAGTTCGCGCCCCGGCTGATGCCCGTCCAGGTCGACGAGGGCGGCGGCGCGGCCCTGCTCCGCACCATCGAGAACATGGGCCTGACGGTCCACACCGGCACGGGTACGCAGGAGGTCGTCACCGGCGACGACGGCGCCGTGACCGGCATGAAGCTCTCCGACGGCTCGACGGTCGCCACCGACCTGGTGGTGTTCTCCGCCGGGGTACGCCCCCGGGACCAGCTCGCCCGCGACTGCGGACTCACCGTGGGCGAGCGCGGCGGCATCAGCGTCGACGACCAGTGCCGTACGGTCTCCGACCCGGCGGTCTTCGCGATCGGCGAGTGCGCGCTGGCCTCGGACGGCCGGGTCTACGGTCTGGTGGCGCCCGGCTACGAGATGGCGGAGACGGCGGCCACCACGATCGCCGCCGCGGCGACCCCTGTCACCGACCCCGCCGCCGACGCCGTCTCCTTCACCGGCGCCGACCTCTCCACCAAGCTGAAGCTCCTCGGCGTCGACGTCGCCTCCTTCGGTGACGCGCACGGCGCCGCCGCGGACTGCCTCGACGTCGTCTACGCGGACTCCCGCTCGGGCACGTACAAAAAGCTGGTCATCGGGCCCGGCGGGGAACTGCTCGGCGGCATCCTGGTCGGTGACGCGGACGCGTACGGCACGCTGCGGGCGTTCACCGGTTCGGTGCCGCCGATCGCACCCGAGCAGCTGGTCCTCCCCGCCGGCGCGGGCGCCCCCGTCCAGCTCGGCCCGTCCTCGCTGCCGGACGAGGCGATCATCTGCTCCTGCCACAACGTCACCAAGGGCGCGATCCGCGGCGCGGTCACCGAGCACGCGTGCACGACGGTCCCCGAGGTCAAGAAGTGCACCAAGGCCGGTACCGGGTGCGGCAGTTGCGTCAAGGTGCTCGGCCAGCTCGTCACCTCCGAACTGGAGGCGAGCGGCGTCGAGGTCGACAAGGGCCTGTGCGGCTGCTTCTCCCAGACCCGCGAGGAGCTGTACGAGATCGTCCTCGCCCTGCGCATCTCCTCGTACCAGCAACTCCTCGACCGGTACGGCCGCGAGGACGCGCGGGGCGGTGACGGGTGCGAGGTCTGCAAGCCCACCGTGGGCTCGATCGTCGCGTCGCTCGCGCCCACGATCGGTGCCGAGGGGTACGTCCTCGGCGGTGAGCAGGCCGCCCTCCAGGACACCAACGACCACTTCCTCGCGAACCTGCAGAAGAACGGCTCGTACTCGATCGTGCCGCGCATCCCCGGCGGCGAGATCACGCCCGAGAAGCTCATCGTGATCGGTGAGGTGGCCCGCGACTTCGGCCTCTACACGAAGATCACAGGCGGTCAGCGGATCGACATGTTCGGCGCGCGCGTCGAACAACTGCCACTGATCTGGGCGCGGTTGGTGGACGCGGGCTTCGAGTCCGGGCACGCGTACGGGAAGTCGCTGCGGACGGTCAAATCGTGCGTCGGGCAGACCTGGTGCCGTTACGGCGTCCAGGACTCGGTACGCATGGCCATCGACCTGGAACTGCGCTACCGGGGACTGCGGTCGCCGCACAAGCTCAAATCAGCGGTGTCCGGGTGCGCCCGTGAGTGCGCCGAGGCCCAGTCGAAGGACTTCGGCATCATCGCGACCGCGGCCGGCTGGAACCTGTACGTCGGCGGCAACGGCGGCGCCACCCCGCGCCACGCGGACCTGCTCGCCCAGGACCTCTCCGACGCCGAACTCATCCGCCTCATCGACCGGTTCCTGATGTTCTACATCCGTACCGCCGACCGGCTGGAGCGCACCTCGACATGGCTGGAGCGGATCCCCGGCGGCCTCGACCACGTCCGTGACGTCGTCGTGGACGACTCGCTCGGCATCTGCGAGGAACTGGAGTCGCTGATGACGGCGCACGTCGCCGCCTACCGCGACGAGTGGGCCGAGACCATCAACGACCCCGAGAAACTGTCCCGCTTCGTGTCGTTCGTGAACGCGCCGGACACGCCCGACCCGGTCGTCGGCTTCGTCCCGGAGCGCGACCAGATCAAGCCCGACCTGCCGCTGCTGACCATCGGCACCCGTCCCCTGGAAGGAAGCGCCCAGCGATGACGCTCGCACCCGAGACCACGACGCTCACGGTCCAGCTCCGGCTGGCCGGACCCGACGACGACTGGTTCGCCGTGTGCGACCTGTCCGTGCTGATTCCCGGGCGGGGGGTGGCCGCGCTGCTGCCGGACGGGCGGCAGGTGGCGCTCTTCCTCGACCGTACGGGGCGGATGTACGCGATCGGCAACCGTGATCCGTTCTCGGGGGCGGCGGTTCTCTCCCGAGGGCTGACCGGGTCCCACCGGGGGAGGCCGTTCGTGGCCTCGCCGCTCCTGAAGCAGCGGTTCGACTTGGCGTCGGGCGTATGCCTGGACGACGAATCGGTACGGGTACCGACGTACGAGGTGCGGGCGCACTGAGCGCT
This sequence comes from Streptomyces sp. NPDC127119, assembly GCF_042677425.1. Taxonomy (NCBI): domain Bacteria; kingdom Bacillati; phylum Actinomycetota; class Actinomycetes; order Kitasatosporales; family Streptomycetaceae; genus Streptomyces; species Streptomyces sp. NPDC127119. Next base: position 27,351 of record NZ_JBHXTO010000053.1, read on the forward strand.
CTTGGTCACCTGCGGCCCGGCGGGGGCCGTCCGCGCAGTTCCCCGCGCCCCTGAAAAACCCCGACGCCCCGCCGTCTTTGACTGCGGGTCCGGTGGGGGTTGCTCGCGCAGTTCCCCGCGCCCCTAAAGACCCCGGTGGCCCGCCGTCCTTGGCTGCGGGTCCGGTGGGGGTTGAGCGCGCCCCTTAGGGGCTAAAGCAGGGGCGCAGCCCTGCTTTTGGGGCGCGGGGAACTGCGCGGGTGACCCCCACCGGACCCGCAGACGGATCCGCGACGCCCATCCGTCCGGGGCCGGACCCGTCAGGGGCGCGGGGAACGGCGCGGGTGACCCCCACCGGGGCCGCGGACGGATACGAGCCACAGGTCCAGGCAAGTCCTCCCCGTGGGGAGCGTGGTCGCCGTCGTGGTGGGACGCTCAAGCGTGACGCGCACACGTCACCACGCGGCCACAGCCCGTCCACCCCGCACTCCTAGGCTGCCGGCGTTGCGCGACCCCGTCCCCGACCGGCGGACGGGCCAGCCTCGGCACCCCTTGGAGCGACAGTGGAACGTCGTACTCTCCTGCGCGCGGCCGTACTCGGTGGATCGTCGGCCGTCCTCGGCGGAACCCTGTGGCGCGGCGCCGCGTACGCCGCCCCCGCCCAGCCCGGCACGGGCCCGTACGGGGCCCTCGGCTCGGCGGACGCGAACGGCGTCAGACTGCCGGGCGGTTTCACCAGCCGGGTGATCGCCAGGTCGGGCCAGACCGTCACCGGCACCTCGTACACCTGGCACAGCGCCCCCGACGGCGGAGCCTGCTACGCGGACGGCACCGGCTGGATCTACGTCTCGAACTCGGAGATCAACCCGTCCGGCGGCACGAGCGCGGTGAAGTTCTCGTCGGCGGGCGCGATCACGGGCGCGTACCGCATCCTGTCCGGCACCCGGCAGAACTGCGCGGGCGGCAGGACGCCGTGGAACACGTGGCTGTCCTGCGAGGAGGTGTCGCTCGGGTACGTGTACGAGACCGACCCGTGGGGTGTGAACGCCGCGGTGCGCCGGGACGCCATGGGCCGTTTCAAGCACGAGGCCGCGGCGGCCGACCCGGTGCGCAAGGTGGTGTACCTGACCGAGGACGAGACGAACGGCTGTCTCTACCGCTTCGTACCGACGACCTGGGGCAGTCTCTCCGCCGGCACCCTCCAGGTCCTGGTCGCCGGAACGGCCACCTCCGGCTCCTTCACCTGGGCGAACGTGCCCGATCCGGACGGCTCCCCCACCACGACCCGTACGCAGGTCTCGGGGTCGAAGAAGTTCAACGGCGGCGAGGGCTGCCACTACGCCGACGACACGGTGTGGTTCACCAGCAAGGGCGACAACCGCGTCTGGCAACTCAACCTCCTCGCGGGCACCTACGAGTTGGCGTACGACGACTCGCTCGTCACCTCGGGCACGGCCCCGCTGACCGGCGTCGACAACATCACCGGCACCGCCTCCGGCGACCTGTTCGTCGCGGAGGACGGCGGCAACATGGAGATCTGCGTGATCACGCCCGACGACGTGATCGCCCCGTTCCTGCGTGTCGACGGCCAGTCAGGCTCGGAGATCACCGGCCCCGCCTTTTCCCCCGACGGCACCCGCCTCTACTTCTCCAGCCAGCGCGGCACCAGCGGCAGTTCGTCCGGCGGCATCACGTACGAGGTGACGGGCCCCTTCCGCGCGTAACCCGGCACCCGTCCCGTTCCACGGACGACGGGCCCGTGAGCGGAGAGCCACCACCCGGTCACGTAACGTTCGCATCACGGGTCCGTCGTTCCGCCGCAGCACCGAGAGCCCCTCTCATACTTTCGTCACCTCAGATCCGACTGATCACCCTCGTGATCATGCATACGGATATCGACAGATATCTGGGGGCTCACCGTGAACCTGTTCCGCAAGTCCGCCTCCGCGGCCGTCGCCGCACTGGCCCTGGCCGCCCTGTCCGTCACCACCGCCGAGGCCCACGACGGCCTGCACCCGTTCAAGAACTGCACCGAGGCGTACGAGAACGGGTACTCCGACATCGTCAAGGGCGACGACCACTACGGCGAGCACCTGGACCGCGACAAGGACGGCATCGGCTGCGACAAGCCGCCGGCGGGCTTCGTCCCGGTGGACGACAGAGGGGCCGACGGCGCCGAGGAGCCCTCCTCCGCCTCCTCGGAGCAGTCGAAGCAGCCGGGCACCGACCTGGCCGAGACCGGCGGCAGCGGCGTCACCCCGTATCTGGCGGGCGGCGGGGCGCTCGTCCTCCTCGCGGGCGGCGGCGTGCTGGTCGCGGCGCGCAGGCGTGGCAACTCCGGCTGATCCCGGTCGGTCAGGGCGAGGAACGCCGGTCACCTGGCCGAGTCGGGCGCCGGCACTCCGGGAGACACTCAGTGCCGGCGGTCACGGTAGCTCTGGCGCCCCGGCGACACGGTGACGATGTTCGGAGACGCCGAGCGGCTGTCCCTGCCACGGCGCTGCTCCTCCTCGTACTCCTCGTACTCGCTCGGCACCGCGGACGGGGAGAGCCCGCGCATGGTCCAGTGCGCGTAGTGCCGCTCCATGTCGTCGTGGATGGCGTCGCGCGGCGGCAGGTCTCCGGCCCTTTCCCGCTCTCCGACACGGCGTGTGTCGTGCGGATCCAGTCGCCTGGAGTACCTGTCGTTCATGGGGTCGTAGGGCGACCGGACGCTGTACTCCGCCTGGCTGTACATGTTCGGGCCGGTCCGTCCGCGTGTCCCCATCTGGGTGATCGGAGCCCCGAGCATGTCGACGCCGCGCCCGGACGCGCCGGACTCGTACCGGAGGTGTTCCATGTTGGTGTGCTGCGTGCCGGCGAGCATGTTGTCGCGGCGCTGCGGCGTGCCGTGCACCGGGTCTCCGTGGGACCAGGCCGCATCGCGGTGCAGCCAGCTGTAGCCGCTGGCCTGGGGGCGCCCCGAGGCACGCATCGCGTCGTTCGCCGACCGGCCCATCAACGTGTTCTGGTCCGGAACGCGGCGGGACGGCCGGTTGGACATGGAATCCCTCGTGACGTAACTGACGCCGTTCTCCTCGTAGTCGTCAGGCTCACGAGTGACGGTGACGATGTTCGGCGCGCGCTGCACCGCGGGCGTCGAGGCGGGCGCGGCGGCGGCTTCCTGTGTGCCCCCGGCGGCCGGGGCGCTCTGCGGCACGGGGGCGTTCTTCATGCTGGTGGCCCAGGACTCGGCGTCCTTCTCGTCCTTGTCGCTCTTGTCGGAGAGGGAGATGCCGCCGCCGTTGTCCGTGCCCGCCACGGATCCCCGCTGCTGCTGCCAGGCGTGGCGCAGTTCGTGCAGCATCGTGTGCTCGTCCCCGCCGCCGGCGCCGACGACGATGTGCCGGCCCGTCGTGTAGGCGCGAGCCCCGAGTTCGGCTGTCGAACGCTGCGCGGCCGGGCCGTCGTGCACCCGCACGTCACCGAGGTAAGTGCCCATGCCCTGCTCCGCCTTGGCGCGGATGGCCGGGTCCACGGGCCGTCCGGCCGACTGTATGACGCCGAGCACCGACGAGCGCTGCACGGGCTGGTCGTGGCCGCAGCCCGAGCCGTGCGTGTGCTGCTCCTCGTCACGTTCGCGCTGCACCTCGACGAGGCGTGACACCGCGGCGTTCCCCGCCGCACGCTGCAGGGCCAGGATGGGCGGAACCGTGGCGCCGCGCCGCGCGGCGCGCTGCACGGCGCTTCGTTCAGGTGACGCCGGGTCCCGTTGGTATGCGGGCATGGGCCCTGCCTTTCGGACAGCGGGCGGTTATTGATCGCACAGCCAACCAGCCCTCCGGGGGCGGCAGCAAGGACCGATGGGACACTCTTGAGGGTCCGGATGAGGCACTCCTCGGAGTCCGACGGTCGACAGGGGGCCACGCGGCCGCGTCCAGAAGCCCGGCGGTTCCGCTCGGACCTGCTCGAACCGATCATCCCAGGCCCGCCGAACTTCACGCTGTCGACGCGGAGTTCACGCTACACGAGGCGGTCCGCGCGGCTTCGCCCCCGGTCGGCCTGCACGCCGGACGCCGGGGCCGCGTCGGTGTGTTCACCGCACAGGAAGAGGCGGCACCCCCGCACAAGGTGGATGGCTGACTTCCTGAGCTGGGAAGTCAGCCATCCACCGCGCCCGAAGGGCACTCTCAGGGCACATCGCCCAACGTCGCCTCCATCATGCCGGCCGTCCGATCCTCTTCCGCCTCCCAGAGGTGGGTGTAGACGTTCAGCGTGATCGACGGCTTGGCGTGACCGAGCCTCTTCTGTACCTGCTTCGGCGTTGCTCCGTTCTTGATCAGGACCGAGGCGTAGAAGTGGCGTAGGTCGTGCATCGTCGTGTCCTCGGGGACACGGGCCTTGCTCCCAGACTTCGCCAAGTGGGCGTTCGCGCGCTTGACGTTGCGGGCCTACACTTTTGCCCAGCTACCGCGTCGGATCGCTCCACCGGTCTCGCTGGTGTACAGCAACCGGGCATGGCGCCACACGGGCTTCCGCGGGTTCGTTCGGTCCTCAATGTGGACGACGCGCGGCGGGAACTCCTGGCGGTGCCGGACGATCGCGTCCACGACCGAACGTCCCTGAGGAACCGGCCGGTAGCTCTGGCTGGTCTTCGGTTCCCCGAGGTACGGCACCCCCTTGTCGGGACCGATCAACTGCTGCTTCACCGTCACGATCTCGGTAGGCTCCTCGTCCTCCAGCCCGAACAACTCGCCCTGCCTTAGGCCCGTCGATGCCGCCTGCCGCACCAGGGCGCGGTAGCGCGGGGACGCGGTCACTATGAGCGCCTTCACTGCTTCCGGGTGCAGCGGGTGGATCTCCGGATAGAACACCTCCGGCGGTTTCAGCCCCTCCCACGGATACTTGGCGATGATCCCTTCTTGGTGGGCCATCTTCAGGATGCTGGTGCAGACGTTCCAGGGCGTCGCAAAGGTCGACGGGGCGATGACCGAAGACCTCTCTTTGATCCACCTCTGTCCGTCCGCCCGCTGAATCCGGCCGATCTCCCGACTGCCGAACGTCGGGTAGATGTGCAGCCGTAGGGCCCGTTCGACGTTCGTCTCGGTCCGCTCGCGGTGTACGGCCGTCTCCTGCCAGCGCTCAGCGATGGTCCTGAACTTCTGCTTGCCCAACTCCCGGTTCACGAAGGTGCCACCGTCGAGTTCACTCGTCACCTTGGCGGCCCGAGACTCGGCGGCAGTCTTCTTGTCGAAGTTCTCCTTGCACTGCTTGCCAGACAAGTCCCGGTAGCGGACCTGCCAGCGTTTCCCTGTGCCGTGGTCGGTGCTGGGGAACACCGTCTGGGTTTTGCTGCTGTGCGTCTCGCACGGCTCGGCGTCGGCCGGCGGGCGAGACAGGTGCCATCGGTCATAGACGTCAGCCATCTGTTCCCCTCCCCCTCAGAGCAAGCCGAGCGAGCCCTGAGGGGGCGCTCCATCTGGTGGGGCCCGTTGCTGTTTGGGTCATGCCGCGCACCGGCCTCCGATCTCCTCAGCGTCGTACTTGTCGAGAGCTTGGGCGTCGTAGAGGACGTGTCGACCGCGCTTGATGAAGCACAGCGGGCCTGTTCCGGCGTAGCGCCAATAGCGGATGGTCGCGGGCGACGTCCGGTAGCGCTCGGCGACTTCCGCAGTCGTCAGGTACTTCTTCATGACGTCCTTCCTGGGCGAGCGACTGCCTACGCAGCCACCGCGTGGAGCTGGCGTCCTGGGGGTCTCTGGGAATCCGCAACATCCGCCACGCCGCAACATTGCTGGTCAGCGGCTTGAATCTGCGGCGGATGCCGTTTCTGTTGCGGATAGATGCCGCCACGCCGGGCACGTGGCGGCATCGGGTGTTGTGGCTGGTCAGCCGGCGATGCGGAGCTGTCGTGTGTCGGTTTCCGCGGACACGTGGCGGCTCTCAGCGGGGGCATCCGCCACAACTTCACCCCCGTTGACCTGCGGTGTTGCGGACGTTGCGGATGTTGCGGACTTCTGGGGGTCCGGAGGGCAGTAGCGGGCCCAGGCGTCGGAGAGGTCCTCCGCGTAGTAGCCCTTGGGGGTGCCGCTGCCGACCCGGATGCCGCGGGGCTTGATGGGGGTGTTGTCGGGGCGGACGTACTGGCTCAGGAGCTTGGACAGAGCGCGCGCGGTGAGGGGCTTGATGCTCTGTCCGTCCTCGCTCATATCGGCCCACGGGGCGTCATCGAGGGCGAGGAGGACTTCGAGGATCGCGGCGGTGGGCATGCGGTCGGAGCCGCAGTACACCTTGTCGCGCAGGTCCGTCAGCAGCCGCACCCCAAGGGACGCCTCACCGCCCTGCGCAGCGGCTTTGAGGAGCGCGATGCAGGCGGCCCGGGCCCGCTCAGGCCAGTGCCCGCCGGCCGCGTCCGCCACGGCCAGCAGGGGCTCCCACACGTCGGCGGGCCGGTCGGAAACCCCTTCGGGCATCTCCGGCCACGCGTCTGCGATCTGGTCCTCAATGGTGGCGGTCCACTCCGCGAGCCGGTCCCGCAGGACGTGGCCCTGCTTCTCGTGGACGCGGCGCCGGTAGGGCTCACACTTCTCGTTGGGTGCCTTCTTGCGCATGCGGATGATGACCGACCTGGTCAGGATCGTGTCCGGGAGCGAGCCGAGTCCCGCCATGGCGACCGCGCAGAACGAGTTGAACCAGCCCGCTTTCTGATCGGACCCCTCTCCGACGCAGCGCAGCGACTTGGCGCCGCGCCGGTAGCCGGAGTTGAGGAACCCGCGGACCTCTTCGTTCCCGCCGGCCTTGGGCCCGAACACGGTGTCGATCTCATCGAAGAGCAGAGTGGGGGTTCCCTCGTCGGCAGCCACGAGCCGGAACAGCGCGTTGGCAGACGCATTGACGGTGGTGGCCGCGCGGGGGGTGAGGGTTTCGATGATCTCCAGGGCCCGTGACTTCCCCGATCCCGGTTCAGGGCTCAGGAAGGCGATGCGGGCGGTGCCGTCGAGCGCGTCGATCAGATGGGCATGCGCGTCCCACAACGCGACCGCCACGTAGGCGTGCTCGGTGGGGAAGATGTTGAACCGGCGGTGGAAGGCTTCCACCTCATCGAGCAGAGCGGCGGCGTCGATGGTGGCCGGGGCGGGGGTCTGGTCGGTCATGCTGCGGCCTTCCCTTCCTGGGTGGTGCGGAGCGGGCAGGTGTCGCGGTGTGCTGCGTGGTCGGTGATCAGGGTGAGTACGCGGGCTTTGCCGACCGCGCTGCGGTCACGTCCGCACAGGCATTTCGAGGTGGCGGTGGGCACCGCGCCGCGCGGGGCGACGATGTGCAGCCACGCCACGGGGTACCGGCCGTCTCCGGCCTGCGAGTCAGGACGAAGAGCAGTGCGGACGCCCTGACGGGCGGCGCCTTTCGGCTCGCCCACGACCGGCCCGGGTGCGGCCGGTTCGGCGGGGTGCGGGCCGCTCAGTTCTGGTTGGCCTTCCAAGCGGGAGCAGCGGGGGGTGTTCATGCCGTCTCCCGGGGCCGGATCTTGCGCAGGGAGCTGTCCAGGGCGCTGCGGATGGTGGAGCGGCACTCGGCAGCGGTGAGTCCGCGGGCCTCTCCCGCCGCTTGGAAGGCGTTCTCTGCCACGTTCCGGGGGAGGTCGCCCCATGCGACGAACCGCCCCACCTTGAACGCGCACCGGTTCAGCGTGATGTTGCCCTGCTTCTCCGGCGCCGCGGCCACGGTCGCGCATTCGGCTTCCAGCGCTGCCAGGGCCGCGCGGCTGCCGTCGACCGCGGGCAGCCGCAACGGCACCGCGAGGCGGACGGGGGCGGGTTGCAGCACCTCCAGCAGCCATCCCGGCAGCGGAGCCGGGGCGGTGTCGTTGACGGTCTCGTACGCGCCGCCCGCCGTGGTGCTGCCCGCGGCGACGACGTAGCCGCCCCATGCCCGGGTGTCGACCAGCGGGGCGAGGGTGCCCGCGGTGTTGCCCAGCCGGACACCGGCTGGTGCGGCGAAGTACAGATGCCCCCCGCCGCTCGCGGTCCGGATGCGGTGGGCGTCGGGGACGGAATGCCCGGTGCGCTCGCAGAGCGCCTCAAAGGTCGCCGCGCCGTCAGGCGCGTCCGCACTGCTGTTGCCGTTGTCCTGGTTCTTGGGCACGTCCAGGTCGACGACGACCAGCCCGGAGGGGCCGGTAGCGATACCGACGTTGAACGGCGCCCGCGACCATGCAGCGCAGATGCGGTCCGGGTCAGCGGTGGCCCGGTCCTCCCACTTGCGGTGCCCTCCCGCGCAGTCCCCGGTACGGGTGCAGGCGGCTTCACCGTGCAGGGCGGGCCGCTTCGTGCCGGGACGCAGCGGGAAGACGTACCAACCGCGCTCGGCGGCGCTGAGGGCAGCGCGCGTCAGGCGCCCGCTCATGCGGCCACCTCCAGCGCGGGGACCAGCGCGGCGCGGCCGATGTGTTCGGCGTAGGCGGGCGGGATGCACTCGCGGATGCCCTCACGGGTCATCCACGGCACGCCCATCACGCGACGGGCGAGGGGGACGCCGGAGAAGTTGCCGACGTACTGCCCGAAGTGACCGGGCGGGACGGGGCGCCCCATCTTCGCCTGCGGCACCAGGTGGACCGGATGCGGAGGCTGGCTGAGGGTGAAGCCGCCACCGGGTTCGAAGTAGCGGTGCCGGTAGGTCTCCAGCCCGAACATCGCCCCGCAGAGCATCACCGGCTCACGGAGCTTGGGCAGCGCCCCGCGTACGTTCTCGATCACCCACGGGCGCCCGGTGGTTTCCAGGGCTTCGCGGGTGGGGTCGATCAGGTCCGGATGGCTGTTGCCGTGCAGGCGCTGGCAGTCGCTGTCGAGCTGGCAGGGGGGTGAGGTGTGGATGAAGTCGAACTCGGCTCCGTGCTCGCGGATGAAGTCAACCGCGTCGCCCTGGATGAACCGGTAGGGGTAGAGGGGCTGGGGGTCGATGTCGATGCCGGTCACGTCGAATCCGGCGTCGTCGTAGCCCTTGCCTGCTCCGCCCTGACGGCAGAACGCGTCCAGCAGCCGCGGCCGGTGGCCGCGCACTCGCCGGAGGGTGGTGGGTTGCGTCATGCTGGGAGACCTCCAACAGGTCTGTTGAGGACTGGTTGGGCCGGGGCGACCGCGAATCTTTGGCGAGAGGGGCGGTCGCCCCGGGCGTAGCTAGAGGTGCTTGGTGCGGGCGAGCCGGAGGGTGATCCCTCCGAATCCGATGGGTCCGGCAGCGCCGGCGATGACGGTCACGGTGTGGGCGGCGGCATCGAGCAGCGCGCACAGCGCGACAACCAGCCCCCAGCCCCCGAGGGCCGCGGCCCCGGCGATTGCGAGCGGGATCATGATCCGGCGCCACGGGACGCCGGTCGGGTTCGTGGTCGGGACGACTATGACGACCGGTGCTCCGGTGGTCTGCGCGCGCCGGTAGGCGTCGGCGGGGATGTGCGGGGCGATGATCCCCGGCGGGTCGTGGTGGGTCATCGGAACCTTCCTCGGGTGAGGCACGCGCGAGCGGGCGCAGGGGCGCCGTGGGCGTGCGTGGGTGAGGTGTCAGGCGGGTGTCAGGGCGGGGTGTCAGGAGTGCGTGACACCGCGTGTGCCTAGGGGTTTGGGTGTCAGGGCGTCGTGACGGTGTCAGGCGTCACGCTGCTGTCAGGGCGGGGACGATGCGCCACCGGCCGGTGGTGTTCGTCGCCTCCAGCCGACCGTCAATGGCGGCTTCCTTCAGGCGGGCGGACACCCACGGGCGGGAGAGCTGGTTGCGGTCGCACCACTCCAGGAAGTCGACCGGCCCCACGACCATCTGGCCGCTCTGCTCGAACTCCGTGAGCGCGCGGGCGAACAGCTCCCGCGCCTCCTGCGGCGACGGCTTGCGCCCGGAGTCCTGCCCGAAAATCGGCGCATCGTCGCCGACTTCCGCCTCGGGGAGGTCGGCTTCCGGGTCGATGTGCGCGTCCTCGGGGTCCACCCGCAGCCCGTTCTGATCGTCCACGGCGTACTCCTCCTGGACCACCCGCAGCCCTGCTGGCTGAGCGTTGTCGTTCTCGTCGGGGCGGCCGGTGTAGGCGGTTCCGGCGATGCTGACGGCGGCGCCGGCGGTGATGGGGTCGGCGAGGGCGCCGTTGCGCTGGGACCAGGTGGCGAGCATTTCCATGACCGGCACGGCCCGGTGGGTGAAGCGCCGGGTCCGGCCCGGGGAGGCGTAGCGGTCCTCGGGGATGCCCGGCGAGACGGCATAGCAGTAGCCGGGCCGCCGGTTGCCCCACGCTCCCGGATGCGCACCCGCGGCCAGCACCTCATCCGGGAGGGAGAATCCCTCGTCGCGCGGGTCGCAGCCGAGCGCGATCACGGACGGGAGGGAGGCGCGGGTGCTGGTGGACATCTGGTCGTAGGAGGGGCGCTGCAGCGACACGATCAGGGAGACACCGGCGGAGCGGGCTTCCTGCGCGATGCCGGTGAACGCGTCATCCCCGAGCGCGCGCAGGGTGTTGGCGGCCTCCTCGAACCAGGTGACCAGGAACGGCATCCCCTCACACCCGCACACCGTGCCGTCCGTACGGCAGGTGTGCTCAGCGCTGCTCTGCGTCTCGGCAGCTTCGGGGACCCACTGGCGGTAGCCGTGGGCACCCAGCCAGCGGGTACGGGCCGGGATGACGGCTTCCACGGCAGCGACCATGATTTCGGTGGATGCTCCGCCTTCCGCGGCCCAGTCGAGTGCGGGGCGCAGGGTGGCGAAGTCCTGGTACATCTTCGGGTCCGAGAACCACACGATGACGTCCCGGCGCGAGACCACCTCGGTGAGGAGGTTGAGGGCAGCATCACCCTTGCCGGAGCCCGTTCCGCCGGCCACCAGGACGTGGGTGCCGTTGCGGCCCGCCTCCGGGTCGCCGGGCAGCCAGATGACCAGCGGGGCGCCATCGTCGTAGCGGCCGATGACCAGCGGCTGAGCGATCGAGCCGCCCACGTTCGACGGACCCTCCCACTCCACCACCTCAGAGAGCATGTCCTCGGGGACGATGACCAGCTCCCCGCGCCGCTCGGAGCCGGGGTCGGGGGTGTAGCGCACGGCGTTGCGCGGCAGGTCCAGCGCGGAGGCGAGGCGGGCGAGGCTCTTGGTGACGTCCTCGTTGGTCTGCTCGCCCGGCTCCAGCGCGACCGGGGCGGTGACCCGGTTCGGCTCCACCTTGGCCGCACCGATCTGCGCCCGCGCCAGTCCGACCTTTTCCAGCAGCCCCTTGTCGCCGCTCTCGCCCGATGCGTCGGAGGCGTCGGAGGTGCGCAGGAGCATCCGCACGTTCCACGACAGAGCGAGGACGGGGCCGCCCATCAGGTACAGGTCGTCCAGCGGACCGGCCATCGGCCCGGCCAGGCACGCGGCCGTCACCCACGCCGACCCGGACGCCACGGTGATCGCGGAGTGCAGACGGCGCTGAGTGCTGGTGGAGCGGCCGATCCACCAGGTAGCGCCGGACAGCGCCACCGAGGCGAGGGTCAGACCGACCCCGGCGGCAGCGGATTCGTCCCACCGCCAGTTGCCGATCGCTCCGGCCAGACCCGCCGCACCGACCCCCAGCCACGGGGGAAGATGCGGCTTGGCCCGGTTGAGGAGGTAGGCGCCGATGCTCCCGCCGGAGCCGTTGTCGGCCAGCGTGTAGGGGGACATGACGGTTGCGTTGTCGGGGAAATCGCTCCGGCTGCGCCGGTTGTTCCTGCTCATACGGTGTCGCCTCCCTTACTGCTGGGCCCAGTTCATGACCGGTGCTTGCGGCTTGCGGGCACGGTGGCGCACCCGGTTGATCTCTTCCTCGAACTCCTGCTGGAACGTGGCGTAGCAGGCGGCGGCGTTCTTCGCCGCGTGGCGCAGATCGTCGGCGGACTTCTGCATCTTCCGCGCGACCTTCGCCGCCCTCAGGCGGGACCCGAACGGCCGGCCGTCCGGGTCGGGGACGGTGGCCAAGACGCCCTTGAGGATCTCGGCGCCCATGGCCACCTCGATCGACAGCGTCACAGCCGCCGCTCGGAGGGTGTTGCAGTAGTTGCGCACCATCGCCGGGGAGGTGAACTCCGGTGCGGGGAGCAGGGATTGGGAGTTGCTGCTGCTGGTGCGGGCCATGCCCTTGTTGTTGTTCACGGTGACGTTGATCGGCGGGACGAACGAGCTGCCCATCGCGCCGACGAACCCGCCCGCGGCGGCGCCGGCGTTGGCGAACTTGTTGCCCTTGCCGTTGTTCGCGCCGTTGGCCCCGGAGCCGGCGGCGCGCTGAGGACGTGCGTGTGCTGCCATCGAAGAATCTCCCTGTGGGGTCAGTGGGTGCGGCGGACGATGAGCCAGGCGGTCTGTGCGGTGAGCCAGGTGAGCAGCCACCACACCTCAAGCGCTCCGGCCAGCGGCCCGAACCCGGCGGCCAGCGCCAACCAGGCCAGCGACGACGCGGTCAGAGCGGCCAGGGCAATGCGGTAGGCGAGGGCGGAGCCGGCGGCGGGGCGACGGCGCTGCATGACCAGCAGCCACACCAGCGGAGCCGCGGCGGCGGGGGCGAGGATCAAACCCGACCACCACGCGATCACATGCAGAAGCGCGGTCACCACGAGAGCGAGCAGCGCGAAACCGGTAGGGGCCAGCGCGCTGCGGAAGTGCCACAGCAGAGATCCCACGACCGACAGGGCCTCGCGGGTGAGGGAGGGCTGTTCGGGCATCACGACGACGAACGGCTGAGCGTTACGGCGCCCGCGCTGGCGCGGGAGACGGACGGTGGTGGCCCCGGCAGGCACCTTCACGGCGCGGCGGGGTCGGGTACGGCTGGTCACAGCGAAACTCCCAGATGGGTGAGGGATGTTCAGGCGGTGCGCTGTTCCTCGGAGGCGATGCAGGACCCGCAGATGCCGTACGAGCGGGGGATGCAGTAGCCGACATCGAGCCGGCAGCCGGGGCAGGTACGGCGGGCGAGCATCGCCAGAGCGAGCGCGCCCCACTTGCGCGACGTCATCGGCCGCACCGGCAGCGCCAGCTCCTCGCGGTACAGGTAGGCCACCCGCGGGCCGCCGGTCCGGCGGTTGAACCGCATGAGCTGCGCCGCTATCGGCTGCCCGCCGGGCCGCAGCCCGCGGGAGCGGAGCTGTCGGCGGGTGGCGTAGCCATCCGGGGCCATCCGCCACGGGTAGGTGGGCACCCCGTAGCGGGCCCCGGACGGGTCGAAGCACTTCGCGTAGGCGGCAGGCATCAGAACATCGCCTCAACCTGCGGCGCCTTGGAGGCTGCCTGCTCGCGGGCTTCCTGTACCCGGGCGGACACCCAGCCGATCGACCAGCCCGTGTCTTCCGAGAGCTGCCGCACCGTCCGCTCACCCTCACGGAAGGACCGGACATAGGAGCGGGCGTCGGACTCGGGCATCTTCGTGAACGTCTGCGGTCCGCTGTTCACGGCCGTGTTCACGGCGGCATCCGCCGTGTTCACGGACTCCAGTCCGGCGGTCTCGCGGGCAGCGTGGCCGGCCGTCTCGCGGACCGGTTGAGCGGGGCGTGAACGCTCCGTGCGGTCCTGCTGTTCACGGCGCAGCGCATCCTCACGCTGCTGGGTCTCGCGGCGGACCTGGTTGTCGTGCTCGCGCTGCTCACGGCGCATGTCCGCCTCACGGTCCAGGCGTTCACGCTCCACCCGCTGCGCATGCTCACGCTCCGCGGTACGCTCGCTGGCCTCGCGGTTGGCCCGCTCGCGCTCCAGGCGTTCGGCGTGTTCGCGGGCGTCGTGTTCACGCTGTTCACGGGTCTGCCGCTCGTGTTCACGATCAGCCCTCGCCCGCTGTTCACGCGCCGTCTGTTCGGCGGCCCGTGAACGCTCGATGCGCTCCAACGCCGTGTTGATCGCCCGTCGGTAGGCGAGTCCGGCTTCCGCGGTGACGATCAGCAGCAGGGGTGCGACTGCGTGGACGGCCACGCCGACGTGGTCGCCTTTCAGCGCGCTGTTGCCGACGTTGAGGAGCAGGGTCATCAGACCGGTCATCCACCGCAGCACGGCCGGCCAGCGCCCGGAGTCGCCCCCGAGCCGTGCCACGACCGCGTCCAGGCGGACCACGATGACGACCGCCGCGTCGACCACCAGCGGCAGGATCGGCGCCGTCCAGTCCCACTCAGCCGGTGTGACTTCCTCCACCAGCGGCGTGACCGTGAGCACCGAGAACAGCACCGCACCCGCGGTGATCGTCCACGTGCCCGCAGCCAGCGTCCTCTCCGCAGACTGGATCTGCTGCGGACTCAGCGAATCCACCATCCGCCCGCGGGGTTCCCCGCTCACGCTGCGGCTGCCGTGCGGACGGTGTGGTGCAGGGCCGCACGGTGCGCCGTCCGGCGCGAACGCCGGACGATCGACCGCGGGTTGAGCGGGCTCGTACGCAGCAGGGACTCCGCGTAGGCCGCGGTCTGCGGGTCGCTCTCGCGCAGCTCCGCGAGGACTTCCCGCGCCACGTCCAGCCGGGCCGCACGGTCGGAGTCCGACTCGGCAGCCAGACCGGTGAACAGTTCAAGGTCGATACCCAGCGCGAGCTCTGCGAACTCCGACGCGGTAACGGCTTCATGACCAGCAACGATGCACTTCATGGGTCGTGACTCCTTCATCAGTGGAACGGCCCGAAAAGCGGCCCCGGAGTTGCACCTCCGGGGCCGCGCGCCGTTGAAGACGGAAAGATCCGGCTCCCCTCAGCGCTGCTCGTACGAGACGAGCAGCGGAGGCAACCGGCCCACAGCCGATGAGCTGCGGAAAAGTCGTGTCGCGCTGAACCGCACACGGGCCATAACCCGCGCACGCCGCCCTCTTGCTTGCAGAGGTGGAGCGGCTACCTCAGGCACGCTGTTGAGTTCTCAATCAATGCGTACTCACTTCGTACTCACCCCCTCGGGCTTTCCTCCGGGCACATCCCTAAGGTTCCCTAGGGTTCCCTGCGGTGCCAAGCGGTAAGCTAGGGAACCTCAGGGAAGTGACGACAAGGAGCAAGCGACATGGCAGGCCAGGCCGACAATCGGGCCCCGTACGCGAAGATTGCCGCCCACTACACGGAGTTGATCGCGTCAGGTCAGCTACAGCCGGGGTCCCTCTTGCCGAGCATCAAGAACCTCTCGGAAGAGTGGAAAGTGAGCACCGCGACGGCTGAGAAAGCGCTACGCAAGCTGCGCAACGAGGGCCTAGTTCGCGGCATCCACGGCATCGGAACTGAGGTGCTGGACCGGCCGGCATCAATGTCGTCGGGGTCTCAGCGTCAGGACCGGGGACGCCGTACCGGGTCCAGTTGGGGCCAGGGCGAGCGGTCCGACTCACACGAGGCGGCCGTGGTGCCTGCCCCCGCCGAAGTAGCCCAGGCGCTGGACCTTGACCCCGGGTCCGATGTGGTCCGACGCAGCCGGGTCTACAGGGACCGGCACGGCATCGTGGCCCACAGCACGTCTTGGATTCCTGCGCGATACGGGAAGCTGATCCCTCAACTGGCAGCAAGCGAGCGGCTGACAGGCGGGACGTCGCTCCAGCTCATCACGCAGGTGACCGGCCACCCGATCAGCCATCGGATCGACACCGCTTCCGCGCACCTCCTTACACCGGAGTACGCACGGCTCTTGGAGCTTGACCCCGATAACCCACCGGCGGAACCGGTAGTCGTGATGACCGCGAAGTTCGTCGACACCGAGGGCAACATCGTTGAGTACGGCGTGGACCTCGGCGGTCCGGGCCGTACATGGCGCACGGAATCGGAGGTCTCCTCGTGACGGTCATGGATGACACGCTCGTGAGCGTGCTGGAAGACCGCCTAGGAACGCTGCTCGTGGCCCGCAGGGCTGGCATAATCACACCCGAAGCCGAAGCAGAGATAGAAGCCATCTCCCATACCTTGACGAGACCGATGCCACCGCGCCCGCCCTTCTGCGTCCTGATGGCCGGGCTTCCCGGCTCCGGAAAGACCACCCTTTCCCGCGCTCTCACAGCCCGTGGGTTCGTTCGGCTGTGCCCGGATGAGGAGATGTACCGACGGCACGGCGTCTACGGGGTGGACTTCCCCCGGGGCACCTTTCCCACCCTGGAGCGGCCGGTCCTCGAAGACGTGGCGGATGAACTGAGCGAACACCTCAAGGCGGGACATGATGTGGTCGTCGACCACGGTTTTTGGACCCCAGAGGAACGGGCCAGATGGCGGGCCATCGCGACTGGCGCTGGCGCCACCCCAGTGCTTTTCTATCTCGCAGCCAGCCACGAAGAGCTATGGGCGAGAATCAGCAAGCGCAACGAACTTCACGCAAACGATCCGAATTCGATCTACTTCGCAGAAAGCGACCTACAGCGGTACCGGACGCGGTTCGTGCCCCCGGCAGCAGACGAACCGCATCTCCTGCACTACGGCGACCCGGCAGCGGCGCTTGCGGCCCTGGAAACTATCCCGCCTCGCCAGCCCGAGAGCTGACACCTAAGCCGGTCAAGCATCACTTCGGCCGATTCACTCGGATCTGGAGAGGCTTTTAGCTGTATAAGCATTGAGTCGCCGATACGAACAAACGAGGCTGCATACGTGCGAGCACCGGCTGATTCGAAGCAGATCTCAAAAGCGAGCGATAGCGGCTTCCCTGATTCAGCGAAGTCGCCTTTCGAGTACGGCCACTAGATTATCCATTACAGACTTGCACGTTGGATGAACCGCCACCCCAGGACTGCGGGTGACCTGTTCCGCCACCATGGCCTTAACACTTGCCTCGATAGCTTCATTCCACTGCTGACCGGATGATTGAAAAACGCGCTTCATCCTGTCTGACCACTTCGCTCTACGCCTATCAAAGTCGGCAGTGGGGAACGTTACGGAATAGTCAAGAGTTAGACGTTCCGCATAAACCTTAGGGTCGTACATATCTTCGATTTCAGAATATTTCATTCCGGGGAAGTTGGAGAAAGTTACCTCGGAATGATCTAGACCCTTCAGTGAAATCGACTTGGCAACTGCCTCAATACCGGCGGCATCGTTATCCATAAATGCATGAACAAGACAGAGTTGATGCTTGAAGAGAGTGGCCTGATAGCCGAGATTCCCTGCACCCTTCATGAATTCAACAGATAGGGTGGAATTTTCCAAATGTGATTTCAGGGATGAAGATTCTGCACTCAGCAAGGCAACCATAGCATCGCGATCCTCCGATCCTTCGACCAGGAGAACCGCACGAGCCGAGTGTAGATTATCTGAAACGCGAACACCGAGGACATCGCGAATTTCAGAGATGTTCCGAGCCGCTTTGGCTCTACTGTCGTTTACAATAACGTTGCTTGCCACTTCTGTCCGGTTAACGAATAGGGGACTGTGAGTCGTAAGCACCACCTGCTGTCGTTGAGAAATCGAAGAAATGACATGACGCAAGTCATGTACTGCTTGCGGATGAAGATGCGCCTCCGGTTCTTCGATCGCGAGAACCAACCCCTTGTCGGTGGGTGCGGTTTTTGTTAGATGATGCATCAAGCTCATGGCTGCCAGGCTCTGGACGCCGTCACCCTTGTAGCGTAGTTCAGTAGCCGCGCCATCGTCGATCACTACTTTACAATTCTTCCTCAGAGCAGAGAGTCGGTCGGAAACCGTCACCTCGACTGACTTTAGATCTGGCAGGAAGACCCTCAGCGATTCCTCAAGACCCTCCTGAAGGCTCTGTAGAATAGGGGCTTGCATTTCAGCAATCCTCTCGACGGCAAGCCGATAGTCTTCATTCTTTTCTAGGGTTTGAAGTTCGCGTTCCACCATACCTCTCACGAGATCCACTGCGTCATCTGCAGTACGAATCGAAGGGATATCCTGAACATCAATTTTCAACGCAATGAATGCAGAAATTACGGCCGCCTTAGCCGACAGAGTTGCAGCACCACGCCCCTGTTTGCGGACCTCAAATTCTACGGCGTCATGTGATGCAATAATGCGAACCGGCAAACGGCCGTTCAGGTTACTACCAACCGCACTCTTAAACTCGACTACCTCATTATCGGTTAGTTCGAATTCGAAGTCAAAAGTCGTTTTCCCAGAGGGCTTTCCTTGCAGATTGACCGGCACGTCTCGGTCTGCAAGATAGATTCTTCTACTGCGAGCGGATGACGCAATTAGGCGCGAGTAATTGCGATGCCTGAAAGACAGACGGTCGAAGTGTAGTGAAAGTAGTTTCATTCCCGTGACCAGGCCGAGAAGAATATTCGATTTACCTTCATTGTTCGGCCCTACGAGTACGGTCAGCGATCCCAGATTTAGGCGTTCAGTTTTTGTGATGCTGCGAAAATTCTGCAGCGAGAATGATACGAGACGCACAAGCCCCCCAAAGAAAAAGTTGACACCGCTGACGTGCGTTGCCTCAAATATGCAGAAATAGTAGCGGAGACCACTGGGCCGCAGGCAGTGTTGGCGTAGAAACCCTCTGAGGGGTCACGTCGGGATGAAGTTTTCTGCGTGCGCTGCGCTCTCACTTCTACCCCCGAGGTCTTCACAGCGCCTCAACGCTAGAAGGCGCCTAGCGGATCAAGACCGAGAAGCTGCGGGTCGAGACTCTCAGCAACACTGTCAACGCTTCGACGTCGGGTCGTGGGGGGGGGGGCGGCGCCGGGGCCCCGCCCCCCCCCGACAACCAACACCACCCCTACCAAACCACGCACAGAA